>CACZEJ010000063.1 GCA_902780115.1 Ruminococcus flavefaciens
GAATTCTGATTGCTGCCGTCATAGAGAAAGCTGTGGATAAAATCATGGCTGTCCTTATATTTATCGGGCAGTCCGAAGTATCCGAGATACTCTGTATAGCCGTGCCTGTCATCTATCATTCTGTCATACAGTTTGTCAAGTGACCTGAGCGTTATGAAAAATCTTTCCGTGTAACGTCCAAGCCAGTAAAGGCGGTCGCTGTGTTCCTTTGATATAGTTGTCATAAATTCTCCTTTCTATCATTAGCATTTAGCAGCATCTCATCAGCCAACAATTACAGGCTGATGGCAGACGGCTATTGCATGATAGCTGTTATTTTAGTACCCATGTATCTTTGAAGCCTCCTCCTTGTGATGAATTGACCACAAATGAATCGGGATTTCGTGAAAATCTTGTAAGTCCCGAAGCCCAGACTTTTGTAGTTTCGCCCGAAAGTACGAATGCTCTCAGGTCTGCTTTTCTCATTACAGTTTCACCTTCTTCAAGTATGGGGAGATCAAGGAAGTCGATAACTTCCTGAGCTATAAATCGTCTTGGTTCAGCAATTATTGTCCTGCGGAATTCTTCGAGCTTTTCACTGGTCAGATCTCTTCCGAAAACTACTCCGTAACCGCCTGCTTCGGCAACGTCCTTGATAACGAGCTTATCAAGGTTGTCCATGACATATTTCATGTCATCGTCGTAGAAGGGGAGATATGTCGGTGCATTTTTGAGTATAGGCTCTTCGCCGAGGTAGTATTTTATCATTTTAGGCACGAAGTAATATATGCCCTTATCGTCGGCAACTCCGTTTCCGGGAGCGTTGATGATACCGACGTTTCCGCTGCGGTAAGCCTCCATAAGATTTGGTATGCCTATGAGAGATTCAGGCAGGAAAGTCAGCGGATCGAGATACTCGTCGGCGATACGCCTGTACAGCACACCTATTCTTGTTTTGCCTCCTGAGTAAGTTCGCTGATAGAGGATATTGTCCTCGACGAAAAGCTCGTCGTTCTGAACGAGCACCGAGCCTGTATGCTCTGCAAGATAGGAATGTTCAAAGTAAGCGGCGTTATATCTTCCCGGAGTAAGTATAGCGCTTATACCGCCGCAGTTTGCATATTCCATGGTCTCCTTCAGCAGTCTTGCGTAGTTTCGGTTATCAATGATCTCGTTTTCCGAAAAGGCATGAGGTGCTGCAATTCTTGTTAGCTCACGGGCTATGAGGGGATAAGAGGCACCCGATGGGATACGCAGATTATCCTCAAGGATATACCATTCGCCGTCCTTAGCCTGAACAAGGTCGATGCCCGAGATATGGCTGTATATCTTGTTTCTGGGAGTTATACCCTCACACTGTGCAAGATAGCCTTTGGAAATATAGATGAAATTTTCAGGTATTATGCCGTCCCTAACGATATTTTTATCGTGATAGATATCAAAAAGGAACTCATTCAGGGCATTTACACGCTGAACAAGTCCCTTTTCAATGCTTTTGAAATCCTCCGAAGAAATAACACGGGGGATAGGATCAAAAGGAAAGAATTGCTCGTTGAAAACACCGTTTTTGTATATGCCGAATTTTACACCGTAACGTCTTAGAAGCTCGTTTATCTCATCTGCATTGCCAACAGGCTTTGTAAACTGCTCATTATTCTGCTGTGTCATTATTACCACTCCAATCATCAACAAAAAACGGCGCCTATCCATGCGGATAAGCGCCGTTGCTTGCTTTATTACACTCTTATGATATCATATATCAAAACGCTTGTCAAGAGTTTGACAAATATTTTTTGCAGAAGAACGATATATTACTTTGGATATGAAACTTCATAATGAATATTATTATGGGAGCATACTTGCTGTTCAGATCTCGGGCTCCTTGAAATCACGTCCGTTGATCCTGCATATTTTCTTCAGTTTCTTCACAGTTCCGTTGCCGCCGCCGTTGTTGATATAGATGTCGTACTGTCCCTCGATACTTCCGAAAGTAACAGCTTCATCGACTTTAGCGTACTCTTTTAATTTTGTCATCATATTCTGCTTTGAAGCCAGCGGTGAAAAGACTTTAAGGTACAGGAACCCCTCAAATTCCGACTTGGAAATGCTTATCCTTACCCGTTCACCGAGCCGTTCCAGCAGCTTTTTTTCAAGCATGGCTGTGCTTGAGCTGTCAGCGAGTACAGTTATGTACAGCACACGTTCTTTACTGTCTTTTCTGCGGTATGCAGAGCTGATATAGTTCCTGTACGCTGAATGACGGTATGACTCGAAGAGCTCCTTTTCAGCCTGATTGCGAAAATCTCCGTAATATATCAGCAGCGTTGTATCGAGCATTACGTTCACGAAGCAGTGCAGCCCGCATTCTCCGATGATCCTTTCTGCTTCACACGATACATCAGGCGGCAGATATATCATTTCGAGATATTGTTTTCCTTTAGTATCATACAGCGCAGCTCCGTCCATAACGATAACAGGCAGCTGAAGCTCCACGCCTTTCATGATGTTCATGAGCACAGCGGGAGTATGGGTAGTTGAGATAGTAAATTTAACGCCGCTGCGAATGAGCCTGTTAAGCTCCACCTTGCTGTAATCGGAAGACGAGCTTGACGAAACGAGCACATCGTCGATGCCGCTGACGTAGAGGGTATCTGTGTCATGCTTTATTGGCAGACGGAAGTCGTTGACTGTGACACCGATGATAATGCCGATAAAAGTGTCGATCACTCTGTTAAGAACGAACAGGTAGGGATCGTTGTCGAATGAATGAGTAAGAGCAATGCTCAGGAATACCACGCATGAGAAAAAAGAAGCATTGCGCTTGTTGAACACTACTGTTGTGTAAATGACGGGAATTATCACTGCGCTTGCAGAAATATAGACTATCATCGGCACGGAAATGTTGATAAGACGAAAGATCAGCAGGAATACGAGTCCGTATGCAGCACCGATAAGCGTTCCGACAGAGCGCTGTACCGCATTGTTTTTGGTAGTATCGTCATAAGGCTGCATACACCAGAGAGCAGCAAGAGCTCCGTAAAAGGGGATACCGTTCTCAATAGGCAGAAGGGTCCTCAGAAAATACACGACCATACATATCCCGACTGCGATCGAAGATTTGATGATTCTTGCCCCTATGGGCGGAAATATTAGTTTCAAGTTTCTCACTCCATGAAAAAAGCGCTTCTCATTTCCGAGAAGCGCCATTGCTGTTTACCAGCATTATATCATGGGAAGTCTGATTTGTCAAGTATCTGAACGGCACTTGACAAAATGACCTTATAGGTATATAATTATTATGTTAAAGGTTAAGCAAGGGAGCTGATTTTCAGCTCCTTTTTGTCTTTTTAGGAGGTAAACTATGAAAGATGGATTCGTAAAGATAGCCTGTGCAACGCCTGATGTAAGAGTTGCCGACTGCGAATATAATGCAGAGAGAATAATAGAACTCATATCCGAAGCTCACGGAAAAGGTGTAAAAATAGTCTGTTTTCCCGAGCTGTCCATAACAGGCTATACCTGCGGCGATCTGTTTTTGCAGGACGCTCTTTTAACTTCGGCAAAAAAGCAAATAGCACGAATAATCAGAGAGACCGCACATCTTGACATTGTTTCGGTCGTAGGTGCTCCGATAGCTGTCTGCGGAAAGCTGTACAACTGTGCTGTTGTAATAAGCAGAGGAAGGGCAGTCGGTGCGGCTGCGAAGAAGAATATACCGAATTACAGCGAATTTTATGAAGTGAGACATTTCACCGCAGCCGACGAGAGCTTATGTGCGGATATACAGCTTGATGATGAGTATTCCGTTCATCTCGAAAACGTTGTATTTGCCTGTAAGGAGATGCCCGAGCTTGTCTTCGGAGTTGAGATATGCGAGGATATGTGGGTAAGCTCTCCGCCGTCGGAACAGCTTGCAAGGTCGGGAGCAGTCATCATATTCAATCTTTCTGCGAGCGATGAGGTGATAGGAAAGGCAGACTACCGCAGAACGCTTATAAAAGCAAGATCGGGAGCACTTGCCTGCACATATGTTTATACGGATTCGGGTATTGGAGAATCTACCCAGGATATGGTGTTTGCAGGTCACGATATAATTGCGGAGAACGGCTCTGTAATAGCTGAGTCAAAGCCATTTTCAAAGGGACTTTCCATTGCGGATACGGATATAAAGAAGCTTGCATATGAACGCAGGAGAATGAATACGTTCCCAGCTTCTCCAAGTATGAAAACAGCATATTTCAGCCTTGATATCGCCGAAACACCTCTTGAGAGATACTTTGCGAAAACGCCTTTCGTTCCGACAGATAAAAAGCTTCTCGACAGCAGATGTGAGGAGATACTCACTATGCAGGCTGTGGGACTAATGACAAGGCTGCGTCATATCGGCTGCAAAAATGCGGTCATAGGGCTTTCGGGCGGACTTGATTCAACACTTGCGCTTATAGTTGCTGTCCATGCTTTTGATATGCTCGGACTTGACAGAAGCGGTATCCATACAATAACTATGCCCTGTTTCGGAACAACAGGCAGGACTTACAATAATGCCTGTACACTTGCCGAAGCTTACGGAACTACGCTGACTGAAATAGATATCCGCAGCAGTGTTGTTCAGCATTTTGCAGATATCTGCCAATCGCCTGACGTGCATGATGTCACATATGAGAATTCGCAGGCAAGAGAGCGCACACAGATACTTATGGACAAGGCAAATCAGCTCGGAGGGATAGTCATCGGTACAGGCGACCTGTCCGAGCTTGCACTCGGCTGGGCAACGTATAACGGAGATCATATGTCAATGTACGCGGTAAACTCATCAATACCGAAGACACTTGTACGCTGGCTGGTGAGCTATGAAGCCGAAGCTTCGGACGGAAAGCTGAAAAGAGCTCTTCTGGATATACTTGATACTCCCGTAAGTCCCGAGCTTCTGCCGCCTGAGAGCAACGGGACTATCTCGCAAAAGACCGAGGACATTGTGGGTCCCTATGAGCTTCATGATTTTTTCATGTATTATATGCTGAGATTTGGATATACGCCTTCAAAGATCTTCCGCATAGCCCGTATAGCATTTGCAGGGGAATACACAGGCGAAGTGATAATGAAATGGCTCAGAACGTTCTACCGCCGATTTTTCTCGCAGCAGTTCAAGCGCTCGTGTCTGCCTGACGGACCCAAGGTCGGAACAGTAACACTGTCTCCGCGCGGTGACTGGCGTATGCCGAGCGATGCCTGTGCAAATATCTGGCTTAAAGAACTTGAAGAGATCAATGCAGATAACCGCTGACAGGTATTGTTTCATGCTGAATAAATAGAAAATGGCTGAGCATTTTATACTGCTCAGCCATTTTTCAATTATATTCTGCGTCGATCCTCATAACAAGATCGGCAAGCTCTGTGATGAATTCTTCGGTCATAACGTCTTTGAAACCTGCTTCATGTAAAGCAGAACGGAAAGATGAATCGAAGGTATGACAAGAAACATCGGCGATATTCTTATACCTTTCGAGAGCTTTTTCGGGAGCATTGAAAACGTCATCATACATCTCCAGAGCTGCGAGGGCGGACACACCGCAGCTTATGCAGTACCCCGGTTTTTCCGGATATGAGCTGATATCGCTGAGGCGATAGGTGTAGTCGTAATCCGAAAAGAGCTCATTGAAGCGTTCAACGGCTTCCTCGGGAGTTATATCTTTTGAATCAATAGCCACGCTGTATTCAAATTCGCCGATAAGAAAGCCTGATATGACAGAGTCAAGAAGCTCCTTTACAGTGCGAAGCTTTTCAAACTTGCTCATATCTCCGTAGATATCGTCGTAGAACTGCAAGAACAGCACCTGCATACCTGCTGAATGAAGCTGAGCGATATCAATGTTATTCTCGTATAAGAAAACAGGGGTATCATCTTCGAGCTCAGCGTTGAAATTACCGAACTGTCTTATAGCATCGGGAAGCAGATCAGTTCTGTTGTACGGATCGCCAATAAATATCCTTGCACTGTGCTGTGAAGGCATGATGTCCGTGAAAGACAGATCAGCAGCATCGGGATCACTGCAAATAGTGAAAAGCTCCTGATCTATGAGCTTTTGGGCATTTTCGGCAAACGGCGAAGACAGCTTCTGAGCATACCTGTTTATGATATCGAAGGGATCATGAGTAATGCTTTCGATGTTGTTCTGATGCTCGTATGATGTGAGGTAGGTAAGAGCAAGCTCATCGTAAGCAGGGAGAAGGATATCTTTTATGGCTTTGTTTAGCCTGATGATGTCCTCGCCTGTATAGTCCCTGTTGTACTGAGTATATAAGTTGAATTTATGCTCCTTCAGGTTTGATATGAGAGTTTCGGCATATTCAAGATCGGATTGATGACTTCCGCTGACGGTATCGGTAGATTTTTTCCGATATGTATTCAGATAAAAGCTATAATGGTATTTATCATAATATTCGGAGAATGCGGAAACAGTACTTGGAGACGAACTGTCATCTTTAAATTTCCCGCGTATATCTTTGGTGATATAGTCGCGGAAGATGTCTGTGTACTTGCTGGCAAATCCGCAGTAGATCATATATTCAACGACCAGACGGGCTTTTAACATATCCTCGTATGTTTGGCTGCACTTATTTCTGAGGGCATCGTCCGAGCTGTGTGAATAATATTCTATCTCTGCAAGAGTATTTGCATCGCAGAATTCGGCATAAGAGTCCAGCAGAGCGTGGAAGTCCGCTGATATCTCATCGCTGACCTTTTCTGGAGCATTATCCTTATCAGTGATCTTGTTATAAAGATCAGTTGCAGACGACTCAATGTCACTGAGTGTGATATCGGACTTAATAGGCAGTTCATTTCTGCTGTTCTCAGGAGCATAGGATTGTCCTATTGCAAATTCCCGTTCCTTGTCACGGGAACGGGACTGACGCTTATGTGATAAACTGCACGAGCAGTATGAAGAAGTAAAAAACAGTGCAATTATTAGCGTAGAGATGCGTGATGCTTTCATATCTGCTCCTTTCGTATCATGATCTTAGTTTTTCAACGGCATCAGGAATATCCTTAATACTGTTAACGATGATATCAGCTTTTGAAAGCTCATCAGCCGAGCCGAAACCGTAACCGCAGCCAATAGACGGCAGCCCGTTTTGTACAGCTGTCTCGATGTCGTGGAAGCGGTCGCCGATGACTATGAAATCTCCCTCATGGTCGGGAGCTATTTTGCGAAATATTTCATACTTGGGTATGAAATCAAAGGCTTCGCAGCAGTAGAAATAGTCAAAATAGCGATCCAGCTTGAAAACGCGCTTGTGTCTTTCAAGGTAGTGGAAGCGGCAATTGCTGAGGAATATCAGCGTATATCCGCGTTTTTTGAGTTCCGACAGCATAGCCTCAGCTCCGTCGTAGAGAGCACCTTCGCCGTTGTCTACTCGGCGAGCCATGTCATTGCCGAGCATCACTCTTGCTTTTTCGCGTATCTCAGGGTCAAGCTCCGGGTGGAACTGTCCCCACATATCGGTGGAGTTAAAGCCCAGCCAGCGGCTTATCTCGCGGTCTGTGTACTCTTTGTCGGCAATATAGCCGTTATCGGAGAGCCACTTCATAGTATCGCGGAAAGCAGGAGCATATGTCAGCATGGAGTTGTGTATAGTTCCGTCGTAATCGAAGATAAGATTAGTCATCAGGACTCGATCTCTCTTATGAGGTTTATCATTTCGATAGCGCCCTCAGCACATTCGCTGCCCTTATTGCCAGCCTTTGAGCCTGCGCGCTCGATAGCCTGCTCGATGTTCTCAGTGGTGATAACGCCGAACATTACAGGGATACCTGTCTGGAGGGATACCTGAGCGATACCCTTTGCAGCTTCGTTGCATACAAGATCATAGTGGGAGGTGCTTCCTCTGATGATAGCGCCGAGGCAGATAACAGCGTCGTATTTGCCTGAATTAGCCATTTTTGAAGCAATGAGCGGGATCTCGAAAGCTCCGGGTACCCAAGCGATGTCAATAGCGCCTTCGCTTACATCGTGACGCTTGAGGGTATCAACAGCACCGCCGAGTAGCTTTGATGTGATGAACTCGTTAAAACGAGCAACGACGATTCCTATTCTTGTGTCCTTTGAGACAAGTTTTCCTTCATAAGTTTTCATAATTGAACTTCCTTTCAGATATTATATTCTTTTATTGAGCTTGTAGTTGTCTTTAAGCAGTTTAACAAGCTCATCGTTTTTTTCAATTATAGTGAACTCTTTGGGCATGATGGCGTTGTTGAACCACAGCTTCAGAGTATCTCCCGATACTTTATACATGACTTTTTTCTTCTGGCGGGCAAGACCGAAATTGTCGGGAAAGTACACTCTCTGCGATGTTATGTATGCGAACTTGCCTATGAAGAAATCGAGCGCGAGAAGTATAGTTATCAGTATCAGTCCGATGAAGAGCAGACCGTAGTTTATCATGTGGTATCTGTCGTTCATTGCTCTTGCGCCGTTCCATTCAAGGAAGCCGACTACCAGCCAGACTGCCCAGCAGCAAGTCCACCACACAGCGTTCTTTTTAAGTCTTCTTTTCAGTTTTATCGCGGTCTTCTTTGTCTTTATGCGCCTGAGGAAAATGAAATAGCCGATTATGCCGAATACGAATACAGCACCTATGATGCTCAGTACGCATATCGAAACGATTCTCATCATAATATGTGTGCTCCTTTATTTTGTGAGTGGATTTTCATAGCCGTGTTTACTGTACCAGTCCGCAAGCATTTTTACAGTTGCGGGTCTGTGTATACCTATATGGAACACAGCAGGCTTATCGACACCGTTTCGGTACAGCTTTACACATTCGCACAGTTTATCCTTTGCATATTCGTAGCTGTACTCCTGATTAGGTACGAGCTTCATACCTAAAGGGAACGCCTGCACGATGCCGTGGGGCGTTATAGGGATAAGGCAGCAGAACAATGACAGAACAAAGAATACAGTCATCAGTATCCACGGAAGCTGAAAATCATTACCGAATATGATAAGGGAACAGAATGCCAGTATCGTCACGATATAGGACAGTAACAAATGCAGGTTTATGACGATAGCCTTCTCCTTGTATCTGAGCATACCGCGTATAAGATTAACAGCGGTAAG
>CACZEJ010000064.1 GCA_902780115.1 Ruminococcus flavefaciens
CGCCGAATTATCAACACCTTCGATATCGTACTCCTTACCGAAAGTGAAGTCCTTGTATTTCTCGAAGATATTGCTGTTTATGTAACTCAGACGATTCTTGTACATCTCGGGAATAGCGTTCTGCGGAAGGTAGGTGTCATATTTAAACGCTCTTTCGAGATCTCCCGAAAATTCACCGCCGAAGTAGGTGTTCTCGGTAAATCTGTGGAGCCAGTTAGTTTCGATCTCTCGATCTGCATAAGTTCCGAGGTCAGAATCGCTGCCCATATAACCGTCATCGTAGATACCGACGCGGTAGAAGTCAGGAAGATACGGTATCGGATCAACGACCTCATCGCCGCTGTATTCATATTTCTTGTAGTACTTCTCATCGTCAAGCTCTTTTCGGTCTACTCCTGCGTATTTCGCAAAAGTATCGGGAGTTCTGACAGTAACGGGTATCGGTGCAGGTACAGCATCGAGCATTGCCCCAAGCACCCTTGCCTTATATTCGACTGTGGTATATTTACCGCCGTGCTGTTCTCCCCATTTTCCGACGAAGCCGCTCTCAACGAAAGCGATGATATCCTTGTATTCCTCAAACAGTTTGCTGTCCTTTATCTGCTTTATATGATCGAGTACCTTATCAAATGTGGCAGGCTCAGGATTTTCAATACCTGTTTCATCATACCTGAAACGCACACCTATCATACAGCCGTTCTTTCGGCAGTTTGCAAACGTCTGCTTCCACGCATTGAAGAAAGTCTCGTCCAGATCATAGTCTTTTTCGCCGTTTATACCTGACGAGAACTGACCGATATTGATGAAAAACAGCACTATACTGCCCTTCGGGTCATAGACCTCCGTTTTGTTGGGTGAACAGTGAGCCCACACTGTTTTGGTATAGCCTGCTCCGGGGTTCGGGATAGTCTCGACGACTTCCTTGTAGTTTATACCGCTGTCCACCGTTTCTTGTTCAGCGTGTACCGCTGCGACCATAGGCAAAGCAGATATCATTACTGCTGCCGAGATCATAAATGAAGTTATTTTTTTGAACATGATCCATTCCTTTCCTAAATGACAGGCGCTCCCGTTGCCGAAAGCGCCCTGCATTCATTTTGCAATAAATTCTTCAGCTATTTTCAGTTCACCTGCTGCAATACTCTCTCTGAGAGATCCAATGGGCACAGGCTTACTGAACAGGTATCCCTGAGCACGTTCGCAGCCAATCGCGCCAAGGAAATCAAACTGCTCTTCTGTTTCTACGCCCTCAGTGAGTGCCATCATGGAAAGCTGTTTTGCAAGCCCGACGATATTTTCAAGGATCGGGCGTGTCTTGTCGTTGTTTTTGAAGCCTGACAGGAACTTCATATCTATCTTGAGAACATCAAAATGATAATCCTTCAGTACATTGAGTGATGAATAACCGCTGCCGAAATCATCGAGCCACACCTTGAATCCGAACTCACGCAGATTTTTTATCGCATTCGGCAGGAAGTCCTGCTGATCGGTGAGCGCGCTCTCAGTGACCTCAACGTCGATGAAATTCTTCGGAACATTGTATTTCTCCACTGTTTCACATAGAAAGCCCACAATATCACAAAGCTCGAAATCAAGCCGCGAAAAATTGATAGAAGCAGGCGCGAACGCCTTTTTGTTATCCACGGCATCACGATAATCCCTGCAAACCGCTTCTATGATACACTTGTCGAGCTTGTATATCTGGCGGTACTCCTCAAGGATCTCGATGAATATACCGGGGGAAAGAAGTCCGTAGTTCGGATCCTGCCAGCGGGCAAGCGCTTCAAGACCGCATATACAGCCGTCAGACGTTCTTACGATCGGCTGATAGAAAACCTTAATATAGCCGTTTTCAATAGCTGTATCAATATTATTAACTATGTACTGTTTGAGCTGGAACTGATCTTCAAGTTTCTTGTCATACAATCTTATAGTACGGTCGTAATGCTTTTTTATGCTGTTGCAGGCAAAACGCGCGCGGTCACAGGCGAGGCTTATATCAGATTCGTTTCCCTGAGGCTTGTAGGCTCCGCATTTCAGCTCGAGATGAACTTCCTTCTGGAGCTTCTTGACCTCTCCCGAAAGCTCGCCGACTTTGTTCTTTGCACCTTCTATGCTGGTAAGTACAACAAAATGATCGTCGGAATACCTTGATACGAGCGATCCTTTGAACGCCTCATCTATCATATGCGCAAACTTTATCAGCAGTCCATCGCCCTCATGGAAGCCGTATTTCTCGTTGTATGACTTGAAATTCTCAATGTCAAGGAAAAGGAATATTATGTTTTCTCTGTCAGTCGTCACGTAAGACAGAAGCTTTTCGGCTTCTGTGCGGAAATATACCATGTTATGTATACCTGTCAGCTCGTCCTCTACGGATATCTTCGAGAGATAGGTATTCACCTGCACAAGATTCTCGTCTTTCAGCGCCTGTATGCGTATATTATTATACTTTGTCAGGCAGACCAGCATCGTCGATATCCACATAATGAAGAAATTGATGTGCGTCGCCAGAGTTACACCCTTCTGACCTGTATTGAATGCCACCAGTTCATTCATTCTGTAGTAGAAATACAGATACGAAACGGAAGATAGCAAAAATGCTGAATAAGGCTTCCACGTAAGCAGTCCGAGCGAGAACAGCGTCATAGTCAGGAATGTCAGTATCTGTTCGCCTTTCTCGTAATCATTAAGAGATATTTTTATACCGAAGCATATGCATACGATAGCAAATACCCATTGTATCAGACTTCCGATAAAACGGCTGCTGACTTTTCCCCTTATGTATTTCACTGCAAAAACAAGCATGATTATGCCGTTCGCAAGCAGTATTATGTAATTGAAATAATACTTCTCAAAGTAATACATGAATCTGCCAAGATCATTTCTCTCCAGAATAGTTCTTGTCATTCGTATCATCATCCATACTTCAAGTACTATTATAACTATGGACATATATATGCTTGAGCGCATATTCTCGGTATAGTAATAATCACGGACATACTTGCTTTGTTTCTCAAATCCGATCCATCTAAGAAATGCTTTCATAGATACCACCCCCTAACAGGTATTTATGCATGAGCAAATATCGAATATTACACATAAATTATATCATATTAGCTGTTTTTTGTCAATACTTAACACTTAATTATGTTAATTATCAACACAAAATCAGAGTAGGGGTGACATTGCAGGGCTTCTAATACATGGCTTTATCATGCAAAAAGCGTTTCCAATAAATACACTCGGAAAAGTGAAGGGAAAACAGCCAAAAAATCTTTTTTATATCGTTTTTGAATAAGCACATATATCATCATTACATATTGCTATTTCCAAATAGATATGTTATAATTAATATAAACTTTCAACTTTTGCAGGAACATATTACAAGGAGGGTATACATGGAGAGGTCATTGCTGAAACAAATTGCTGCATCGGTCAGAAACGTGCTTTTCTCATACTTCGGATACAGCAGCGCTAAAGCTCTCGGTTTTGAAGCCTTTTTCAGAAGTGCCGCTGCACATTTCATGTATGCAGCTAAGCTTCTGCCCAACACCGATACCTCTCTGCTCACAGAGCTGATGCCCGAACTGTTTCCGTACATCGGTATGCACAGCAGTGTCCATGATGCCTCTGCACAGATATCAAAGATACTCGCAGATATCCCTGACGACGAATGGCAGAACAATGTTCAGCTTGTGGGACAGCTATATCAGTACTGCAACAGTGAAGAAAAAGACAGCATTTTCGACGGGCTGAAAAAAAACAGCAAGGTATCCTCTGATACCCTGCCTGCGGCAACACAGATATTTACTCCCGACTGGATCGTTCGGTATATGACCGACAACACTCTCGGAAGTGTCCTCGGCGCAAGATGCGGCTTCGATACTTCTTCCCTTGAATACTACGTTCCGCGGAGTACTCCCAAAAGCATTGCCGCTCCCGAGGATATCACATTCCTTGACCCATGCATGGGCAGCGGAAACATTCTTGTGTACGCTTTCGATCTCTTCATGAAGCTCTACCTGTCACGCGGCTATGAAGCTCTCAGTGCCGCAAAGCTTGTCCTGACGCGCAATATCTTCGGCATCGACATCGACAGCCGTGCCCGAAGAATGGCTCATTTCGCCCTTCTTATGAAGGCTGCTCAGTATGCTCCCGAAATTATCCGCTCAGGTACAGTTCCTCAGGTATATGACATGGAAGATATGCAAAACAGCGATGAACAGTTCCGCGAAAGTGCTCTCTTCGGCAGTCTCATAAGACCCGTTACACCGCCTGAGGACAGCCGCTCCAAAGCCGCCGCGGTGTATGACCTGCTAACACGAAAATACAGCGCAGTCGTTACGAATCCGCCTTACATGAGCAGCAGCAGCATGAACGAAAGCCTGCTCAGCTTCATAAAACAGAATTATTATGACAGCAGATTTGACCTGTTCTCAGCCTTCATTGTCCGCTGCTGCGAGCTTGCAGACCCCGACGGCTACCTTGGCTTTCTGACTCCATATGTGTGGATGTTCATTCACAGCTACGAAAAGCTCCGCCGAATGCTGTTTGACGAAAAAACTCTGGAAACACTCATACAATTCGAGTATTCGGCTTTTGAGGAAGCAACTGTACCTGTATGTGCGTTTACCATTCATAACAGAAAGACCGATGAATACGGCTCATACTTCCGTCTGACAGAATTCCGCGGCGGTCTGAAAATACAGCGCGAAAAGCTCCTTGCAGCCATTTCCGACCGCTCCTGCGGATATGTATACGAAGCCTGCTCCGAACATTTCAGCAGGATCCCCGATGCTCCTGCGGCATACTGGCTAAGCAGCAGAGTTACAGAACTGTTTGAAAAATATCCTCCTCTCGGGAGCATATCTGCTCCGCGAAAGGGAAACTCCACATCGGACAACGACCGATTCCTGCGCCTGTGGTTCGAGGTAGACAAACACAAAATGAACCTTGGCTGTCAGCACATAGACAGAGCTGAAACTCTCACGAAGCGATGGTTCCCGTATAATAAGGGCGGCGGTTACAGAAAGTGGTACGGCTTCAACGATTATCTGATCGACTGGTACGACGATGCCGCCGAAATGCGCCGTATCCCCACGGCTGTTATCGCAAATTATCAGTACTTCACTAAGCCGGGACTTACATGGTCTACCCTGACCAGCGGCAAATTCAGCATACGTGCTTTCGGAGACGGATATATCTTCGATAACGGCGGCTGCTGTATATTCGAGCTTGGCGAAAAGAAAAACTATATATGCGCACTTCTCAATTCAAAGGTATTTGCCTACATCTTCGGTCAGCTCAACCCTACTCTGAACTTTCAGTCAGGCGAAGTAGCAAAATTCCCGTTCATATACAGCACTTCTCCCGAGACTGACAAACTTGCAGAAGAATGTATCGCCATATCAAAAGCCGAATATGACAGCTTCGAGACCAGCCGCGATTTCAAGCGCCACCCTCTCATATAGCCGTCAGCCTTTAGCCATAAATCTTCTGCAAAAACGTAATATGATGCAAATTTTAAGGGAGCACAAATGTGCTCCCTTAGTTTTTGTTAGCTCACGACCACTGTTGCTGTGATCGTTTTATTTGCTGCGGAAAGTTCAGCTTCACTGCTTAGATTTATGACAGGGTCGCCGTTTCCGTCGAATGCCACTCGCTTTATGCGCGTATGTCTGCACGGATCGTAAAGCGGGTCTTTGTTGTACGTACCGCACTGCTGTGACGAATGAGAGTCGGGACGAGCATGGTATACTATAAGAAGATCGCCCTTTTCATTTCTCACGAAGCTATTGTGTCCAGGTCCTGCACAGCCCTTTACATCAGCCGTCGAAAGCACGGGACTGCTCAGCTTCTTCCAGTTCTTTATGTCCATTAGGTCGGAATTGATATCCGCCTCCATTCTGCCCACACAGTACTCCGAGCCCGTTCCCGAAGCCGAGAAGAAAACGTACACCTTTTTTCCTGTTTTCAGCACAGCTGCGCCCTCGTTTACACGGTTGTTCACCAGTTCCCAGTTATACTCAGGCTTTGTGAGCATTATGGGCTTGGAGATGAGCTGCCACGGCTTTGCAGGGTCTATCTCAGCCATAAATAATGAAGAATCTCCCTTTATCTCCGCCCATATCACGTAATGTCTGCCGTTGTTCTCGAAGTACGTCATATCCAGCGAAAAATTTTTGAACGATTCGCTGTCACCATATGAAGCCTGCATCTGTCCGCACTCCGTCCAGCTGCCTGTGTAGGGGTCGCCATCACATTTCAGCACATAGGGACGTATCGCCCAGATGTTATCGCTTGCTCCTGCCGCAAAGAACATATACCAGCTCCCGCCGATATAGTGCATTTCAGGTGCCCAGATATGCTTTGAGAGTATGCCGCTTGAATGAGCCTTCCATATGGTCTTTTCCTCAGCAGAAGCAAGACCGCCCACGGTATGGCTGCGCCTGAGTATTATGCGGTCATAGCCCTTGTCAACACTGCCGTATGCAGGATATGAAGCCGTAAAATAATAGTAGCCGTCACCGCCGTCCACGATATATGGATCGGCTCTTTCTTTTATGAAGGGGTCGTCGTAAAGCTCCGCGCTTGACTTGACCGTTCCCCTGACCTGATAAACTCCTGCCTTAGACATATCAACTGCCGCCACATCGGAGCTTTTCCACTCAACGCTCATTTCACAAACTCCGCCGCCTGTGTACTCGGCGATAACTGTTTCAGGCATATCTTTTTCACAGTTCACGCCCAGATTCACAACAGGAGCTTTCACTCTTGTATTTATGGGAGCCAGTCCGTCAGAGGGATAAGCATTTATCAGCGCCGTGTACTGGTCGCCGTTTATAGGGATAACGTAACCGTGGCGCGGAGTGAAATCGAAACTGTAGCTGCTGCGGCTGACGGTCGAGAAATTCTCAAGGTCAGTGGTCTCCTGCATCACGTAATATCCGTCACCGTAAGCGTCCGACATCATGAGCCACTTGTCTGTGCCTATGAGGTTGTAGATATTAGGTCCCTCAACACCCAGACTGCCCTCGGACACTTGTTTTATCTCCCTGTACGGACCGCTTGCGTGGTCGGCAATAGCAAGATAGATACGCTTATTTGTCTCGTTCTTGTAGTACATATAGTACTTGCCCTTCTGGTAAATGATATCAGAATCTATAGCGTCGTTTCCGTTTGCAGGAGCAAAGAGGAGCTGCGGCTCTGTGTCCAGCTTCTTCATATCCTTGCTGTAAGCATAATACATTATCGTCCTGTTATCGCGGTTGGGAACTCTTGCCGCAAAGTATATCATATATGATTCCTTTTCGGGATCATATATCGCCTGCGGAGCCCATGCGCGGTCAGCTCCCTGCATAAGCGGATACTTGTTTGCGATCTCAATGCTTGTCTCATCGAACCAGTGAACAAGGTCGGTAGACTTTGCGCTCAGGAGATTTCGGTTACTGTTCCAGCCAAGTGAGGACTTCATGTCCGTAGCCAGCATATAGTACAGACCGTCCTCGCCCTTGAATATATACGGGTCGCGGAGACATTTCGTGCCTACGCTTGACTGCCATACAGCTCTGCTGCCGTTGAGCGCCTTGAAATTGTAGCCGTCAGTGCTGACCGCATACGAAAGCCGCTCCTGCTCGGGAGCATTTCCGAGGAAGTACGCAAAGAGGTACGCCACATCCGGCTTCTCGGTGGAGATAGTGCTGTATGTTTCGATATCCGCAGTTTTTCCTGCAAGGAAACTGCTCAGGAGCACAAGATCTGCGGTATTTACACTGCCGTCGCCGTTTATGTCCGCAACAGCAGTCATGGTATCGTCAAAGCCGCCAATGATACCTCGCTGCATGACGATACGGTCGAATATATCCACATCTCCGTCAAAATCGAGATCACCGCGGACAAATCTGAAATCACCGCCAACAGGTCGGATATAAAACTTCTGTCCCTCACCTGCCCAGTAGTCCCACTGGTCGATATTTGCACCGTTCTCATGGCTGATATCATATACATCAAGCGCTGCATTTCCCGAACACTCCGCAGTGATATAATATGCGTCATCGGTTCGGTGAAGAATAAAGTGCTGAGCAGCCGTGTCCTTGTACTCCGAAAGGAAGATGTTATTTCCGTTTTCGGAGTTCCCGTTCTCCACGGTAAGAGCAAGGCTCCTGTCCTTTCCTGAGAGTATGCAGCATTTACCGTCACCTGCACTCTCGATATGCCACACCTGTGAGTTATCACCTAATTTCTCCCACTGATGGACATTTCCGTCATTTGCTGCTGTTATGTACTTGCCGCTGAGACGCACCATGATCGTGTAGTCAGCTCCGCTTATGACCTCGCCGTAGCTGTCTGCGTAGTTTGCCGTAACTGCCGCCCGAGCTGTCACGGGATAAGCCGACAAAACCAGTGCAGCCGCACTGAGAGCTGCAAATACTCGTTTAAGTCTGTTCATTTCAATACCTCTTTTCCTCTGATTTTTATAAGCAGCGGGCAAAATGATACATTGCCCAAATATGACCTATTTGCGCTTTTTAGGCAATGGAAGCTCACCGACCATAGCCTCAAATAATTCTTTCAGGAACGCCTTGTCCTCGATGTTCTCCACAAGAAGCATTTTCTTTGCGCCTTCATATGGAAGTTCAAGAGCTCCGTCGGGCATGAGCTTTCTTGCATTTTTTGTCTCCTTCACAAGAAACCTGTCATCGTATATTCCGCCGATCACTCTGCCCTGATAATAGATGATGAACTCCCCCATCATCGCTCTGTACGTTATATCGGTAAGCTCTGACAATTGTTCCAGTACAAATTCAAGATATTCCTTTGATGATGACATTGCTGTGTACTCCTTATTACATCAAAATAACGGGCTGTCGGGGACACCGCTCCCTACACTAATTACTTTAATTCTATCTTATTTCTCCCGAAAAATCAATAGATTTTTGTGCTTTTTCATAGCTTATGGCACAAAAAAGCTCCGACAAAAAGTCGGAGCTCAGTCTGTCAATAAACCCCAATTTCATTAGGGAACGCCTTCTCTTGCAAGGCGTTCCCTCTTAAAAAACAGTCCACCGGACTGTTTTTTAATTCAC
>CACZEJ010000065.1 GCA_902780115.1 Ruminococcus flavefaciens
AGGGTGAATTAAAAAACAGTCCGGTGGACTGTTTTTTAAGAGGGAACGCCTTGCAAGAGAAGGCGTTCCCTAATGAAATTGGGGGTTATTGACAGACTGAAGGCTTCACAAAATGTGAAGCCTTTAAAATTTACTTGAGATATGAAGCCAGACCGCTTATGTTCTGCTTTTTTATTTCTCCTGCGACCAGTCCTGCAACGATGTTTGCGCCTTTTTCACAGAAATGAGTTCCGTCTGTTGAGCCTGCAACTGCTCCCATAAGGTGGTAGCTCTTGGCTGTCTCATAGCCTACCGAGTTATAGTGGTTCACCATAAGAGTATTGAGGTCTATACACGGAACGCTGTACTTCTTTGCAAGATCATAGCAGGCTGTGTTATAATTGGTATAGCTGTTCACGAATCTGCCGTTGGAGTAAGCCTTCATGCCGATAGTTGTTGTTACAAGTATCGGAGTTGCGCCCTTATTCTTTGCGCCCTTGATGAACTGTGTCATATACCACTCATACGAGCCCGATGACGGATTATCAACATTTCCGCAGGTCGGAGCGTATCTGTCAGCATTTGAAGCGCCTGCATCGTTTATAGCGAACTGTATCATTACATAGTCGCCTGATTTAAGGCTTTCCTCAATAGTCTGCCATCTGCCCTCGTCGTAGAACTTCTTGGAGCTTCTGCCTGCTATGGAGTTATTGATAACAGTAATATCACTGCTGAAGTAATCCTGCATATAGTAGCCCCAGCCCTGCTGAGGAGCGTACTGCGCACGGTAGCTCTGAACAGTGGAATCGCCTGCGATATAGAGCGTATGCTGACCGCTTCCAGTGTTCTGCTGTTCCTGAGAAGGATCATATATCTCTGCATAAGGCTCGTCTGTAAGGATAAGCTCGATGTAATCAAGGTTAGGGCCGCCCTCGGACATTGCCGACTGCATAACGATAGTATTCTTTCCTGCAACGAGCGGAAGAACTATACCGAACTCGTTCCAGTCAGTCCATGAACCTGTACTGGGGAATGACTGCATCCAATATGAATCAGTATTATTATTTACAAATATCTTCATTTTGCGGTCATTGACCGAACCGTTTGCGAAGCGTATATGTGTCATGTAGTTTCCTGCTGAGGGAACATTCACCGTGAAAGTGATATTGCTGTCGGTCGTATTATCGAGATTTACATAGCCGTCAGTTCTTGTAAATCCTGCATTGACAGTCTCTGTAACGCCGTTTGTCCACACCTGATCCACCGCGAAATACTTCACGGGAGCAGGAGCTGTTGTAGTAGTTGTGGTGGTCGTTGCAGTCGTGGTCAATGTCGTTGATCTTACAGGGACAACATAAATAGGCTCGGGAAGCGTGTCAAGTCCGAGGAGACACCTCTGTATAAACACAGCATCGTTGCCTGTCATACCGTCGTTTTCTCCTGTAACATCGGCATTTAACAGACCGTATTTTGTGATATGGTGTTCGTCTGAACCTGTAAGACCGTATTTGTCGGGATTTGCAAGAGACTGCATGATGAGTACGATATCCGACATATCCACATTGCCGTCACAGTTTGCATCACCGTAGAAGATCTCAAAATCAAACGGATAGGTTTCAACAGGAGCTGATGTTACTGCGGAAGCAGTTGTCGTGGTGACAGTAGTTGTGGTTGTTGCAGTCGTAGTTGTTGGAACTGTTACAACGATATCATCAACCTCTATCATTTCCCACTTCTGGCAGGCATGACCGTTTACTTCCCACTGCTGGATATTAGCACCGTTGTTTGTGTATGCACTTGCGACCTCGACAGCTCTTGCATCGCGTGAAGCTCTTGTGAGGATAGTCACAGTACCGTCGCCATTATCCTGAAACTTGAAGAACTGATCGCTGTAGCCGTTCTTGTCAGCAACTACTATATTAGCACCGTTGTCCTTGCTGCCGTTATCAACATAGAGACAAAGCTCAGACTCCACAGGCTTGATGTAGAAATAATCGCCTGTAGCCTGTATGCACTTCCATGTATTATGCAGCTGTGAAGAAGAAGCTCCCCACTGCTGAACGTTAGCGCCGCTTGTAATGTTGCCGTCAGCAACTTCCATATAAAGACCGCTGTTGACGTTCTTGAACATATAGGATACGTTTTCCTCGGGGTGAATAGCCGCTCTTACACCGAGCTGAAGCTCCTGCTGCATGATCTCGGCAATTTTCTGAGCGCCCATTTTGCTCTGGTGGAGATCGTCATTGCTGCCGTTAGCCTGAATAGCATAATAGGAAGCCATTCCGTCGTAGCCAATTGAAAGACCGAAATCCTGCCACTTCGTGAACAGATCTACCACCTTGACATTCTGCTCGCTGCCTATCTTGTCGAGGGAACCGCCGTACCAGCGTCCAGTAAGTTTCGGGCTGCGGGTGAGGTCGCCGCGTCTGCCCTGCTGCTTAACGAGTATTACCTCCATGCCCTTAGCCTTGGCACGTTTTACCATATCGGTAACGGTATTGTAGTACTCCGTTTCGTTGGAGTAATTTGAATCGTTGATACCGATCGAGATTATATAATAGTCTCCTGCTTTGCCGTAAGTCTCGATAGGGGCAAACTGACCGCCGTCAACGAAGCCCTTGGCGTACTGTCCGCTCGTTGCCATATTGCGAACTTCATAAGAACCTGCCGGGAGCTGTGACTGATAGAACTGTCCCCAGCCGTGCTGAGAAGTATCCGCGCAGTTGTAGTAATTTGCAACGGTAGAATCGCCGCATATCCATACCATAGGCGGCATAGTTCCCGTGTCGTTGATCTGTCTGATCTCCACAGCGGAAATGGACTGTTCGCGCTTGCTCATGCCCTCAACAGCCTGAATATTGAGCTGTCCGTCGGTAACAGGGAGCTTCACAGTCTCGGTAGCGCCCCTGCCTGTCAGATTCATCATCTGTACCATGCCTTCGAGCTTGATAGTTGTACGCGGAGCATTTCCGACAGTGACCTTTACCTCATAGAGACCCTTTGGCAGGTCAACATTGAACGTATTTCCCGTGCCGTAGTCGTTGAACTTTACCGCGTCCGCAAGTACTCCGCTGCCTCCTGCGGAAACATTGGACACGTTCCATGTCTGAGCGAAGCCGTAGCCTCTGCCTGCGTTGTAGCCGTCTGCTGCGGACACGCCTGTATATCCGCTTGCAGCACCGCTTCCGCCGAAGTCGAACTTCCAGTTTGCAGAAGCCGCCTTGACCTCAGCAGGTCTTATCTGCTCTACAGCGCCTAAACCTGTAAAAGCAGAGAGGGAAAGTGCCAGCGAAGCAAGTCCGCTGAGCAATTTTTTTGCTTTCATAAAATTCCTCCAATTCCGTACAAAATATGTACAATTTCTCTATTTTAATTATATCACCAGAATATTCACAAGTCAATATTTTGCATATGCAGTTTTGGATTTTCTTTGCAGATTTTTGTGCTATTTTAACAACGTTTCTGCATATTTTTATTTTGAAGGCATAAAAACGTATTTTGTTAGTACTAATAAGTTCTAAGAATAACATTACATCTTTCAAATATGATAAAGTCAATAGTACCAATAGGTTCTAATTGTAATTTTCAAAACGGGAGATGATAATGTGCACTTTCAAAGGCTGCGAGACCTTCGTGAAGACAAGGATATGAACCAGTCACAGATCGCCGAACTGCTGCACACAAGTCAGACAGTTTATTCGCGCTATGAGCGCGGATTTCAGACTATCCCCGTTGAGCATCTGCTGATACTTGCCGACTTCTATGAAGTTTCGGTAGATTATATACTTGGAAGGACAAACGTTAAAGAGCTGAACAAGCCCAAACGTCCGTAACTACAGCTTTACAGCGAAACAACGGCAAAGATGAAAGGGGGCTGTCAATATGAACGGCAAAAATCCTCATGCAGGTCACAGAGAACGCCTCAGACAGCGTTTCCTCAATTCCGAATCCGACCGCCTTTATGAACATGAATTGCTGGAGCTGCTGCTTTTCTATCCTCGCCCTGTCGTTAATACTAACAACATCGCCCACGCTCTTACGGACAAATTCAGCTCGCTCAGCAAAGTCCTTACAGCGGAACGCGATGAGCTGCGTGATGTCAAAGGAGTGGGCAGCGGCGGTGCTCTTTTTCTAAAAATGATGCATGAATTCGGACTGGATTACCTCCGCCGCGTCAACAGCTTTGACACGCTTTCGACGCAGGAGCTGCTTTACGATTTCCTTTCGCAAAAGTTCTGCGGCTCTGATGCGAAACTGTGTATCCTGCTCTGTCTCGGTTCGCGATCTGAGCTCGCCGACACAGTGACGCTTCCTGCTGCCGATATCTGTAACGGCAGCATATCACAAAAGGAGCTTGCCTCAATGCTTGTAAGGAGCAGTGCTTCTAAGGTCTGCGCAGGCATAAATCACGGAAACGGCATACCTCTCCCTGATGATAACGACTATCTGCTGGCACACACTCTCGGGAGGCTGCTTTCGGCTATCGGTATCGGCTTCTCGGACTGTATCATTTTCGGCAGCGGAAATTGCTTCTCTATGCGCGAAAAGGGCGCGTTTGCTTTTTGAAAAATATGGCTGATGAAAATAAAAAGCTGCGTTCAAAGCAGCTTCGTGAAAAATATTCAGAGCTCGGACTTTCCGCGCTCACCGAGCAGGAACGCCTTGAGCTCCTGCTGTCATACTCAGGCTGCAAGGACTGCGAATCACTTGCAGAGGAACTGCTCAGTGTTTACGGCTCTGTAAACGCCCTCGCAGACGCAGATCCGCAGCTGCTTATGAAAGAAACAGGAATTAATCAACAGGCAGCGGTGCTGCTGAGACTTATCCCCACAGTAAGCCGCACCTTGTATATGGAGCGCTTCAGGATACATACCCTTAATACAGCAAATGCTGCTAAGGAATACTTTTCCAGCTACTTTATCGGCGCAGTCAGTGAACAGCTCGTCATGACGGCTGTCAGCAAGCGTTTCCGCATTGAAAAGACCGTATCCCTTGCATTTGGCTCTGCCGACCGTGCTGCCGCATCTTACCGAAGCATCGCCGAGCTGGTCATAAAAAGCTCCTGCACTGTATTCTTTATAGCGCATAATCACACATTTGGCTCAGCAGACCCCAGTGACAGCGACCTGCTGTTCACAAAGAGCATCATCGAAGAATTTTCAAAGCTCGGAGCTGTCCTTGCCGACCATATCATAGTCGGCAGCAATGACGCTCTTTCGCTGCGTGAGAGCGGACTTCTTCCTGAATTTTCGCAGATGCTCCCTGACGGATATACCATAGTCTGATATACAAACATAAAACGCCCGAAAGTGATAACATACCATCACTTTCGGGCTTTTTTCATCATTCGGTAATACTTACCGTTTTAGTTTCTCTTTTCATAACGACCTTTTTCAATGTTTCGGTCTCTTTTGAAGGATCTCCGCTGTCAGACCTGAACGAATGCAGTATCAGTTCCACGTCGCTGAAGCTGTCAAGGACGCTTGAGATCCTGTAAACAGTTTCGCGGAGTATAGCCTGCTGATTTTCCGTATAAATACGGCCTATAGTCATATGCGGATTGCACTCAAAAAGCGCATACATGAGACTAAGCACCTGTTCGCAGTTCTCAGGAAGTTCGAGAGGTCCCTCCGACATTCTGAAATTGATCTTTACAGAGCCGTCATTATCCACTATCTCAGCCATTTCCGAGTTGGCAGCATATCTTCCGAAGATATCTATCAGGATCGCATTCGTGAATCTTAACTCGCAATAATCCTTTTTATAAGTCATTATAATACAGCTGCCTTAAGAGCTTCAACTCTGTCAGTCTTCTCCCATGCAACACCGAGCTCCTCACGACCCATATGACCGTAAGCTGCGAGCTGTCTGTACTGCGGCTTTCTGAGGTCGAGCATCTCAATGATAGCTGTAGGACGGAGGTCGAATACCTTTGATACAGCCTCAGAGAGCTTGTCCTCGGAAACCTTGCCTGTGCCGAAAGTATCAACGAGGATAGAGATAGGCTTAGCAACACCGATAGCGTATGAGAGCTGTACCTCGCACTTGTCAGCAAGACCTGCTGCAACGATGTTCTTAGCGATATAACGAGCAGCATAAGCAGCACTTCTGTCAACCTTCGTCGGATCCTTACCGCTGAAAGCTCCGCCGCCGTGACGTGAGTATCCGCCGTATGTATCAACAATGATCTTACGTCCTGTAAGACCGCTGTCGCCCTGAGGTCCGCCTACTACGAAACGTCCTGTAGGATTGATGAAGATCTTAGTATTCTCGTCCATAAGCTCAGCAGGGATAACTGCCTTGATAACGTACTCCTCTATGTCCTTGCGGAGCTGCTCAAGTGAGATGTCAGCAGAGTGCTGTGAGGAAACAACAACAGCGTCAACTCTTACAGGCTTGCCGTCATCATACTCGATAGTTACCTGTGACTTTCCGTCGGGACGGAGGTAACGGAGAGTGCCGTCCTTGCGCACCTCTGTAAGCTTCAGTGAGAGCTTGTGTGCAAGTGAGATCGGAAGAGGCATGAGCTCAGGAGTCTCGTTGCAGGCATAGCCGAACATGATACCCTGATCTCCCGCACCGTTTGAAAGACCGTCAGATTCGTCATTTTCTTCTCTGTATTCAAATGCCTCGTTTACGCCCATTGCGATATCAGGAGACTGTTCATCTATTGATGTGAGTACAGCACAGGTGTGTCCGTCGAAGCCGTATTTAGCTCTGTCATAACCGATGTCGATAACTACCTGACGAGCTATCTTCGGAATGTCTATATCAGCAGAAGTAGTGATCTCACCCATACAAAGCACCATACCTGTTGTAACGCAGGTCTCGCAGGCAACACGGCCGAGCTTGTCCTGTTCGAGTATTGCATCAAGTACTGCATCTGAGATCTGGTCACAGATCTTATCGGGATGTCCTTCAGTTACTGATTCTGATGTGAAAAAACATTTGCTCATTAAAATAACCTCCTGAAAATAAATAAAAGCTCCTCATATCCGAGAAGCTTTGGTAACATAACCACCCTCATCTTTCGGATAAACCGCAGGAATTAGCACCTTCGACACATTTCGGTCGGGTTGCTGCGGCTTCAAAGGTCCTGTTACCTCAGCCGCTCTTGATAAGGTCATGATGACATTATACAGCATGATATAACATTTGTCAATACCCTTTTCAAAATATTACCTATATGCAACACGAAAATACATATCTCCCTATCTTTTTTACATATGGCGACACGCTGATTTTTTGTTGAAAAACAGCTATTACTGTGATATAATATCAATAATATGCATTTTTCCACATATTTTTCAGGAGGTAAAACAATGAAACTAATTTTTGACGTTCAGGACAGACCCAAAGGCGGACAGCTGGTAATATTCGCGCTCCAGCAGATGCTTGCGATACTTGCTGCGACCATAGCTGTTCCCGTTATCATCGGCAACGGTATGTCCTCCGCAGCAGCAATGTTCGGCGCAGGAGTCGGAACTCTCGTATATATCATGTTCACCCGCAGGAAAAGTCCTGTATTCCTTGGTTCTTCCTTTGCTTTCATAGGTTCCATGAGTGCAGCTTTTGCAGGAGGCGTGTCCATGGAGCTTGGAATGCTCGGTCTTATCATAGGAGCATTTGCAGCAGGACTTATCTACGTCCTCATCGCAGCTATTGTAAAAACTGTCGGAGTCGGCTGGCTCAACAAGCTCATGCCTCCCGTGGTAATAGGACCAACTGTAGCAATAATCGGTCTTTCACTTGCTGGCAATGCAGTCGGAGACTTTCAGACAGGCGACGTGAAAACGATCAGCTCCGCAGGCGAATCCGTTATGGCAGCATCGCCATACGCCGCTATGATATGCGGTCTCGTAACTCTCGCAGTTGTAATGCTCTGCTCAACATACGGCAAAAAAATGATGAAGCTGCTCCCGTTCGTCATAGGCATAATCGCAGGCTACGGCTGTGCTTCCGTAATGACTGTCATAGGCAGTGCAGCAGGCATAGACAGCCTGAAGATAATTGATTTCTCCGTATTTGAGAGCTATATGTTCGACGGCGGAGTTTCACTGAAGACCTTTGTAAGCGTTCCCGACCTTGTTTTTCTCAAAGCAATAAAAGGAACAGGCGAGCTGACCGCTTCGTATCTCCTCATGATAATCGTTGCATATGTCCCTGTAGCGCTGGTATGCTTCGCGGAACACGTTGCAGACCACAAGAACCTCAGCTCCGTCATCGAGCGTGACCTTCTCACAGACCCGGGACTTTCCTCTACACTCATGGGCGACGGTATCGGCTCTATCGCAGGAGCATTCTTCGGCGGCTGTCCGAATACCACATACGGAGAATCCGTTGGCTGTGTTGCAATAACAAAGAACGCATCAATAGTCACTATCATTGCTGCCGCAATAGGCTGTATACTCTCCTCTTTCATCACTCCCTTCGTTGCATTCATTGATTCGATACCTGCCTGCGTCATGGGCGGAGTATGTATCGCACTTTACGGCTTCATTGCTGTCTCAGGACTGAAGATGCTCAAGGAAGTTGACCTTGACGATAACCGCAATCTCTTTACCGCTTCCGTAATACTTATCGCAGGCATCGGCGGACTTAGCGTCAGCTTCGGCTCGGTCACAATAACCGAGGTAGCAGCTGCCCTTATCCTGGGTATCCTCACGAACGTAATGCTCTCGAAGAAAGCTCCTTCCGAAAAATGACACTTTTGTCATTTTAAAGTCACACATATGTCACATCACAATGGTAATATGTGTTATATAAGATGACCGCACAGAAAGGAGCAGACCATGAAGAAACATCATATCATTTTATCAGTCACAGGAATACTCTCAGTATCAGCCGCAGTTATTTCAGCATTATACATCAGACATATGGAACGGGGTCTGCCCGCAGGAACTGTCGAAAACACCGTTGTAAAGCCTGCTGTATCGGAAATGTTCAGCGTTCAGGACTACAACGATGCCGCGGAATGCGTAAAAGAGTATTTCCCGTATTTTGAATGCTGTGACCTGCGTGTACTGCGCT
>CACZEJ010000066.1 GCA_902780115.1 Ruminococcus flavefaciens
GTATCCGCATTACCGCTTCATGTCCAGTCAGCCCCAGCTGTATGTCTTCCTCAAGGAACGGCATCCGGAACTCTTTGAAAAGGTCCGCGAGCGTGTCCGTGAAGGCCGCTGGGAGCCGGAAGGCGGCATGTGGGTGGAAGCTGACACCAACCTCACCAGCGGTGAGAGCCTGATTCGTCAGTTCCTCCACGGCAAGCGCTTCTTCCGGGACGAGTTCGGTGTGGACAACAAGATCCTCTGGCTGCCGGATGTCTTCGGGTATTCCGGTGCCCTTCCTCAGATCATGAAGCTGTGCGGCATTGAGTACTTCATGACCACCAAACTGGCCTGGAACCAGTTTAACAAGATGCCCTATGACACTTTTATGTGGAAAGGCATCGATGGAACGGAGATCCTCTCCCACCTGATTACCACTTTGGGTGTCGGACAGCCTGTCACCGATTTCTTCACCACCTACAATGGCAATCTGCATCCGGATGCCCTCATCGGCGGCTGGCTGCGCTATCAGCAGAAAGCCATCAATAACGATATTCTGGTCTCCTACGGCCACGGGGACGGAGGCGGCGGTCCCACCCGTGAAATGCTCGAGACCTCCGACCGCATGGAGTACGGCATCACCGGCCTGCCCAAAGTGCGCCAGTGCTTTGCCCGCACCTATTTCGATGAACTCAAAGAGCGCGTCGGAAAGTCCAATCGTCTGCCCACCTGGGAAGGCGAACTGTACTTTGAGTATCACCGCGGCACCTATACCTCCATGGCCCAGAACAAGCGCGGCAACCGCAAGGCAGAGTTTGCGCTCATGAATCTGGAAACCATTTCCGCCCTCGCTGCCCCACGGGCCGCCTACCCTGCTGAGGCACTGGACAGGATGTGGAAGACCGTCCTGATCAACCAGTTCCACGATATTCTTCCCGGCTCCTCCATTCGTGAAGTCTACGAAGTGAGCCGCAGAGAATATGAGGAGCTGCAGCATACGGCCTCCGGTCTCGATCCCCGAGTTCCCCAAGACCTTCGACGAGATCGTATCCCTCGGCGCCCTGAATGCCCCGGCGCTTTCCGACAGCGACGGCCGGCTCTATCCGGTTCAGCAGACGCCGGACGGTGCCTTCGCGTATCTTGAAAACCTTCCCTCCAAAGGCTACCGGACCTTCACGGTCTCCGACGAGGAACCGGAAGAAATGGAGCCCTTCACCATTGGTGAACATTCCATTGAAACCCCGTTCTATCAGGTCGAGTTCGATGCCCAGGGCTTTATCACCCGTCTCTATGACCGGGAGGAGGAGCGCGATGTGCTCCGTCCCGGCGAGCGCGGCAACCGCATGCGCATGTATGAGGACAAGCCCATTTATTACGATGACTGGGACATCGATATCTATTATTCCGAGAAAGGCTGGGACGTGGACGACCTCGAGTCCTTTGCCTGGACCGAGTGCGGTCCGGTGCGCGCCACGCTGGAAATCAGGCGGCGCATCAGCAAGTGCACGGTCGAGCAGAAAATCCATTTCTACGCCGATTCCCGGCGCATCGATTTTGAGACAAAGCTTGACTGGCACGTCCATCAGCATCTGCTCAAGGTCTACTTCCCCACCGCCATTCACAGTGATGAAGCCACCTTTGAAATCCAGTTCGGCAATGTGAAGCGCAAGGTCCATCAGAACACGTCCTGGGATGTCGCGCGCTTTGAGAGCTGCGGCCAGAAGTGGATGGACTTCTCGGAAGGCCACTACGGCGTCAGCCTCCTCAACGACTGCAAGTACGGCCATTCCGTCAAGGACGGCGTCATTGCCCTGACCCTTGTCAAAAGTGGCATTGAGCCCAACCCCGAATGTGACCAGGGTGAGCACATCTTCACGTATGCGCTCTATCCGCATGCCGGCGACTGGCGCTGCGGAACCATTCCGGAAGCCTACTGCCTCAATCAGCCCGCCATGGCGGTGCGCGGCGGCACGCCCGGATGCGCCTTCTCCCTGGCTGACACGGCGGATGCCAACGTCATGCTCGAGACCATCAAGCAGGCCGAGGATGGGAACGTCTGGATTGTCCGTGTCTATGAAACCGACAATGCCCGCACCCGCACCGCTCTGTACTGGAACCGTCCGGTCCGGCATGTGGAGAGCTGCAACGGTCTGGAGGAAAAGATCCAGGATCTCTCCTTCCGCGACGCAGGCGACGGCTGCACGGAGATTCCGTTTGTCATCAAGCCCTATGAAATCTGTTCCTTCCGCATCATAGAAGAGAACTGACCGGAGGCGATTGCATTGAAACTGATTACAGGCTGCTGGTTTGAGTTCCGTCATCACTCTGCCGCAGAAGGCTTACATTACAATCCATCCCTGCATGACTTTACAGGCGATCAGTGGAGAGCGATGATCAGCGATATGGCGGAGCTCGGCATGGATACGCTCGTGCTCACCTGCTCCTCCCTCGCCTATGCCGATTCCGCGGAGAGCTATGCACCCGTCACAGTTTTCCCGCAGAGCGACATGGTCTGCCCCAATGCCATGGACATTCTCATGGAGGAGGCTGCGCGCCTGCACCTGTCCGTCTATCTTTCCGTCGGCTTTTACGGGACTTTCGCCGTTTTTGATTTTTACGGGAACGTGACCGTTTATGATATGTCCTTTCTCGGAGTCAAGCCCGAAAAGCTCCAGCAGTGACATACAAACATCAGCTTTCTCGGAGTATGTATAGTACGCATTGTAGTTCTCGGTGTGCAGGGACTTGTCCGCAAGGAGACTGCGCTCAAAGAAAGCCATTTTGTCCTTGCCGTAGAGAGGAGACTTTGCTCCGCACCACAGATACCACATGAAATCGCTGGCGTATTCCTTCTCCTCTCCGCTGCTGAAATAAGCCTGATTGACAAGCTCGCCCAGCTTGTCGAGAAGCGCTCTTCCCGTATACTTCACGCCGCGTATGCTCACGCTCTGGAGCTCGCCGTTAGCGTCCATAGGTATACAGCCGTGGAACAGCAGATTATTGTTGCAGGTCTTGTACATAGCGCCTTTGGAATAGATATAGCGGATATGTCTCTGTAGTTTTTCGCTGTGCTTGAAAGAAGCTGACAGCACCTTCATGAGTTCTGTTTCGCCCTCGGAAAGAGTGAGCGGCGACTTGGGGTCAACGGTAGGGAAGCTCTTGTCAAGGAGCTCATGAGTAGTTTCGCCGACTTTGACCGTGCCTGTTATGAAGTCCGTTCTGCCGAAAAGGTCGCGGTCCTGCATTTCCCATTCGGGGTGCTTGGCGATGAGCTGCCCCTCAAGCTTCATCTGTATCACAGTTATCGCCTTGTGCATTTTTGCGGCAAGCTTCAGGTCAACGGGGTCGTAGATATTGTCGTCGAGAGCATTTGGCGTATAGGCTGTGCAGTCGTCATGCTCATAGGTCTCGGCAGCAAATACAGCAAGTGCGCGGAGATTGAGTCCGTAGCCGTCCTCGAGCACGTCGAAGTTGTTGTATCTCATGGCTATGCGGATAACATTTGCGATAAGAGCAGGATTTCCTGCGGCAGCTCCCATCCATGAGATGTCGTGGTTGCCCCACTGTATATCAACGTCGTGCATCTTCATGAGTTCGTCGATGATGATATCGGCGCGGGGACCTCTGTCAAATATATCGCCGATGATATGCAGCCTGTCTATGGATACTGACTGTATCAGCTTGCACAGGGATATTATGAAGGTCTCGGCGATGCCTGTATCAAGGATAGCAGTGATTATCTCGTCATAGTAATAGTCCTTGTTCACATCGTCGGTGACGTTTAGGAGCTCGTCGAGTATGTATACCATATCCTCTGGGATACGCTTGCGGATACGGGAACGGGTATACTTTGCGGAAACGGCTTCGCATACAAGTATGAGCCTGTAGATGCTCAGGCGCTTCCATTCGTCGGAGAGCTCACCGCAGTTGGAAAGCTGTGTGATCTCTCTTTCGGGGTAGTAGATGAGCTCTGCGAGCTGTTCGCGGTCGCGGGCAGAAACGGTCTTTCCGAGAACGCGGTCTATTTTTATCTTTATCATGCCCGAGGCGCTTCTGAGCATATGCAGGAAGGCTTCGTATTCACCGTGCATATCGCTGAAAAAGTATTCCGTACCCTTGGGCAGGCTTCTTATAGCCGAGAGGTTTATTATCTCGCTGGCTGCGCTTTCGATAGTGGGATATTCCTTGGCGAGGAGCTGCAAATATTTTTTGTCCATAATGTTCCTTTCAACAGCTGCGAGCCGACAGTTATCCCACTGTCGGCTTGCTTGTTATTTTGACAGATCTGTTTTTCTTACTGCATCTCTTACTCTGAGGACAAAAGTAGGTGATACCGAGAGCTCGTCTATGCCCATACGCAGGAAGGTCTCGGTAAGGGCCGTGTCAGCTGCAAGCTCTCCGCAGATGCCTATCCATGCGCCGTTCTTGTGGGCGTTGTCGGCAGCCATCTGTATGAGCCGCAGTACAGCTTCATGGTGAGTATCCACGAACTGTTCTATCGCCGCGTTCTGCCTGTCGCAGGCGAGGGTATACTGTGTCAGGTCGTTGGTTCCAACGCTGAAGAAGTCAACAAGGGGCGCGAGCCTATCGCTTATGACAGCGGCGGCAGGAGTCTCTATCATTATGCCGATCTCAACGCTGTCGGAAAAGGGTGTGCCCTCAGAGGTAAGTTCTCTTTTTACATTATCGCACATTTCGAGACATTTTTCAACCTCTTTTTCACTTGTTATCATAGGAAACATTATTCCGAGCTCGCCGAATGCCGATGCACGGTAGAGTGCGCGGAGCTGTGTGCGGAATATTTCGGGGCGTGTAAGGCATATCCTTATAGCTCTTAGACCGAGGGCAGGATTTTCTTCTTTGGCGAGCTCAAAATAGTCAGCCTGTTTGTCAGCGCCTATATCCAGTGTCCTGATAATAACTTTTTTACCTGCCATGCTCTCGAGAACTTTTTTGTATGCGGAGAACTGCTGCTCCTCAGTGGGATAGTTGCTGCTTTCGAGGTAGAGGAACTCGCTGCGGAACAGCCCTATCCCTCCTGCATCGCTTGCGAGGACGGCTCCGATATTGTCAACGCTGCCTATATTTGCGTATATATTTATCTTTTTGCCGTCTATGGTGACATTTTCCTTGCCTTTAAGTTCCTGTAACAGTCTTTTCTTTTCGAGGTCGTCAGCCTGCTTCTTTGCGAGAGCAGCTGCGGTCTCTTTATCGGGTTCGAGGAAAACTTCACCTGTGTATCCGTCAACAGCGGCTTCCATGCCGTCCTTCACAGCTTTGAGGAGTTCCTCTCCTGCGCCTATAACAGCAGGGATATTCATGTTCCTCGCAAGTATCGCCGTGTGAGAGTTGGACGAGCCGAAGGCTGTGACGAAAGCAAGCACCTTGTTTTTGTCGAGAAGTACAGTCTCGCTGGGAGCGAGGTCGTCGGCGCAGATTATGACCTTTTCGTCGCTGTCGGAAACGTTTTCACCGCCTGAGGAAAGATTGGAGATTATGCGGTTGGATATATCCTTTACGTCTGCGGCACGAGCCTGCATATAGGCATCGTCCATAGAGCTGAACATCTCTGCGAAATTATCGGCAGTAACAGCTACCGCATACTCTGCATTTACGGATTGGGTGTCGATGATGCTGTTTATGGACTCGTTGTAGTCATCGTCATCTATCATCATCATGTGGATCTCGAATATCTGAGCATTTGCCTCTCCCACTTCCTTGAGCGCCTTGTCGTATATCACGCGGAGCTGTTCCACGGAAACTTCCTTTGCAGCTTCAAGGCGGGCTTTTTCAGCCTCCTTGTCCTCGATGTGTATCCTTTTGACGCTGGTATCGCTGCGCTTGAATACGGATATCCTGCCCATAGCTACAGCGCCGTATACTCCTTTTCCGTTTATTACAGTCATTGTCTGCACCTCCCGTTGTAAAGTCGTGTATCGCTTATTCGCCGAAACCGTTCTCGAACATTCCTGCTATCTCGTCAAGGACAGCCTGTTCATTGCCGCCGTCAACGATTATCTCGACCTCTGTGCCTTTTTTCATGCCTGCTGCCATTATCTGCATGACAGCCTTAGCCTTGATGTCCTTGCCGTTTGCTTTGAGCATAACAGTGGAATCCTTATGAGCTGCAACAGCCTTTGCAAGCTCTCCTGCGGGTCTCATATGGAGACCTTCTTCATTTATAACAGTAACAGTTTTAGTCAGCATAGATATTGCTCCTTTCGTTTCCTGAATGTGAGAGCACCAGCCCTTGCATGATCTTTCAGCTGTACGCTGCGAACCGTGTAAGGGCTGAGATCTCATGAACACACCTTATGATTATTGTACACGCCATTCTGTACAAATGGCGATGCTGTCTGATAATGATACAGCGCATTTACGCTGCCTTCCCCACCGATAGCGGTGGGGAAGGACGAGCCCCAACATTTTTATCCACGATATATCCCTTTATATCACAGTATATCAAGCCCTTTTCTTTTTGAGCAGAGCAAGCATCAGCATACCTGTTACTGAGCCTGCTGCAAGGGCAATGACATAGAGAAGAGGGTGTCCCACAACTGCGAATACGAAGATGCCGCCGTGGGGAGCTCTGAGTGTGCAGTCGAAAGCCATTGAAAGACCGCCTGCTGTTGCAGCGCCTATCATACATGAGGGGATAACTCTTGCGGGATCAGCTGCTGCGTAAGGGATAGCTCCCTCTGTGATGAAACTGAGACCCATGAGGTAGTTTACGGGACCGTTCTTCAGTTCTTCCTCGTTCCATCTGCTGCGGAAGAATGTGGTAGCAAGAGCGATTGCGATAGGAGGCACCATGCCGCCGAGCATTACTGCTGCCATGACATTGAAGCTGCCCTCTGCGATAGCTGCAACTCCGAATACGTAAGCTGCTTTATTGAAAGGACCGCCCATATCTATGGACATCATAGCTCCGAGGATACAGCCAAGGAGTATCTTGCTGGAATCGCCCATGCTGGTGAGAAGGTTGGAAAGTCCCGTGTTCAGTACGCCCATGATAGGATTTACCGCACACATCATGACCGCAACTATGGCAAGTCCGCCGAGAGGGTATATGAGTACGGGCTTGATGCCGTTGAGAGACTTAGGAAGCTTGTCACAGGCTTTTTCGAGGGCAAGCATGAGGAATCCGCCTGCAAAACCTGCGAGGAGTGCTCCGAGGAAGCCAGAGGGGATATCTCCGCCGGGAGCTGCGAATGTTGAGCCTGCTGCTGCCATTGCGCCGCCTGCCATACCAACGAGAAGTCCGGGGCGGTCAGCGATACTCTTGCCGATATATCCTGCGAGGATAGGTATCATGAAGTTGAATGCGTATCCGCCTACCGTCTTGAACCATCGTGCAGCCGCAAGATGCGTACCGAAGTCGCCGTCCTGCGGTGCGCCGCCGATGGAATCTATAAGGAAAGCAATAGCAATGAAAATTCCGCCTGCAACTGTGAACGGGAGCATATTTGATACGCCGTTCATGAGGTGCTTATACAGCTTGCGACCGAAGCCTTCGTCGTTGTCGGACTTCTTCTCTGAAGATGAGCCGCCCTCGTGCTTGTATACGGGAGCATCACCGTCTATGATACGGTCAATGAGCTCCTCGGGCTTTTTGATGCCGTCGGAGACCTTTGTCCTGAGTACCTTTTTGCCGTTGAAACGTGCCATCTCCACGGTCTTGTCAGCTGCAACGATGATGCCGTCGCAGTTGTCTATCTCTTCCTGAGTGAGGATATTTTTTGCGCCGCCTGAGCCGTTGGTCTCCACCTTTATGGATATGCCCATTTTAGCTCCTGCTTTTTCGAGAGCCTCTGCCGCCATGTAGGTATGAGCTATACCTGTGGGACAGGCTGTGACTGCAAGAACTCTGAAGCCGCCTTTTTTCACCGCAGGAGCTTCGGAAGGCTCGTCTGGATACTTTTCCTTTTCCTTAGCGTCGATTATTTTCAGGAATGAATCCTTATCCTTGGCTGCAATAAGACTATCGCGGAAATCTTCGTCCATGAGCAGGGTCATGAGCCTTGCAAGGACTTCGAGGTGAACATCGCCGTTCGGGGGAGCTGCTATCATGAAAAGCAGTTTTACAGGCTCGTCGTCAAGAGCTTCGTAGTCAACGCCGTCGGGGACAGTCATTGCTGCAAGAGAGGGTGCTGATACAGCATTGCTTTTTGCATGGGGCACGGCAATACCTTCGCCTATAGCTGTAGAGCCCTGTTCCTCGCGGGCGAGTATCCCGTTCTTGTATGCCGCTTTATCTGAAAGCTTTCCGCCTTTTGCCTGTAAGTCGATAAGCATATCTATAGCGTTCATCTTGTCTCTCGGAGAAGCTGAGAGGGATATGCTTTTCTTACTGAGAAGATCAACTATACGCATATTAATACCTCCTGTCAGAGCTGTTTGAGCAGCTCATAGATCAGTTCTTTTTTTGCAAGTCCGTCGGAGAATGCAGTTGCACCGCCGCAGGCTGTTCCCAGCCTGAGAGCGTATTCGTAATCCCCGTCAAGTGAGCCTGCTGTGAAGCCTGCCACCATGGAATCACCTGCGCCGACAGAATTTTTTACTTTGCCTTTGCATACGCCGCATCTGTGGAGCCTGCCGTTCTCATCGAGGAGAATGGCGCCGTCGCCCGCCATTGAAACGAGAACGTTCCGCGCTCCCATATCTTGCAGCTTAGCAGCATATTCGGCTATCTCGCTGTCGCTTGTGAGAGCTGTGCCGAACATTTCGCCGAGTTCGTGGTTATTGGGCTTTATGAGGAATGGACGGTATTTTAATACGTTGAAAAGAAGATCTTTTGTTGCATCGACTACTGCCTTGATCTTTCTGTCTGAAAGTCTCTGCAAAATTTTCTCATATATATCCGAGGGAAGACTGCTCGGGATACTTCCTGCAAGTATGAGAGTATCGCCGTCTTGAAGTCTGTCCAGTTTTGCGAAGAGCTCTGCGAGAGCGTCTTCTCCGATGTGAGGACCCTGCCCGTTTAGCTCGGTCTCCTCCTCGGCTTTTATCTTTACGTTTATACGTGAATTGCCTTCACTGAGCCTTACGAAGTCGGCATCTATCCCCATAGCTCTGACACCCTGTTCGATAGCCTCGCCTGTGAAGCCTGCCGTGAAGCCCAGTGCTTTGGAAGGAACTCCCAACTCAGCAAGGACTATTGATACATTTATGCCCTTTCCGCCGAAGTACATCTCCTCTGACACTGAGCGGTTGACACTGCCGAGCAGCATCTTTCCCGTGTGTACCACGTAATCTATGGCAGGATTGAATGTTACGGTATATACCATTACAATACCTCCTTTATCGTAGCTTCGGAAAGATATTTCTTGTCGATGAGCTTATCGGTGATTATCCTTACCTTATTAAGAGGGGAGAAGGTCACTGATGTGATCTGATCGAATTTGGAATGATCTGCCAGTATATATACCTGGCGGCTGTTCGTGATGACAGCTGTCTTTACGCTCGCCTCTGTGCTGTCCGGAGTGGTTATGCCGCCGTTCAGCGATATTCCGTTCGCGCCGAGAAAGCTTTTGGTGAAGTTGTAGCGGCTGAGACTGTTTACACATTCAGCACCGACAATAGCTTCTGTAGTGAGCTTTATCTCGCCTGCGGGGAGAAACACCCTGAATCCCTTCTGTGCCAGCTTTTTGGCGTGTATGAAAGCGTTCGTGACGAAAGTGACGTTTTTTGACGGGATATAGTCGATCATTTTCGCTGTGGTAGTTCCCGCGTCAATGAAAATGAAGTCGCCGTCGTCAATGAGAGATGCTGCAAAACGTGCTATTGCAGCCTTTTCCTCGATGCATAGCAGAGATTTTTCCTCAACGTTGTGTTCTATGACTGAAAATGAATCCGTGACTGAGATAGCGCCGCCGTGTACCTTGAGCAGCAGCCCTTTTTCGGCAAGAGCGGTCAGGTCGCGGCGTAT
>CACZEJ010000067.1 GCA_902780115.1 Ruminococcus flavefaciens
CGTATTCGAGAGGCTTCTTAGCTTCTTTTTCTTCCTCGGTCTGCTCCTTTGGACGGCTGTGTGAAACTTCCATCTTGATAGGGAAGCGGATATAGTCGGAATACTTAGTGATAAGGGACTTTATTCTGTACTGGTCGAGGAACTCGCCGTAGTTCTCGTCGTCTGTGTCGTCGAGGAGTTCGAGGATGATCTCAGTACCTGCGCTCTTCTTGTCAGCCTCAGTGACAGTATAACCGTCAACGCCCTCGGACTCCCACTGGTAAGCCTTGTCGCTGCCGTAAGCCTTTGAGATAACAGTAACCTTCTTAGCTACCATGAATGCCGAGTAGAAGCCGACACCGAACTGACCGATTATCTGGTTGTCTTCTTCGAGCTTGTTCTCGTTCTTGAACTTGAAAGAACCGCTGTTAGCGATAGTACCGAGGTTGTTTTCGAGCTCTTCCTCGGTCATACCGATACCGTTATCGGTTATTTTAAGGGTACGGCTGTCCTTGTCAGCTGATATCCATATAGCGAAATCGTCTTTATTAAGTCCGACCTTATCGTCGGTAAGGGACTTGAAGTAAAGCTTATCAATAGCGTCACTTGCATTGGAGATAAGCTCGCGGAGGAAGATCTCCTTATGAGTATAGATCGAGTGGATCATCATATCGAGCAGTCTTTTGGACTCTGCTTTGAACTGTTTGGTTTCCATTTAAAACATCTCCGTAGTTGAATTAGCACTCTCTCACTTAGAGTGCTAAAACAAGTATATAACTTTTAGATATGCAAAGTCAAGTGCAGGGAGAAATGTTTACAATTTGTTCATATTTGAGCGGTGGAGTTAAAGGCACAAAAACTGCCGTTAATGGTATTGACAATAAACTGACGATAGTATATAATAAGAGTACTTGGGAAGCAAAACTAAGTTCAATATATAATAAAAGCGTAGCAGTCAGAGTAGCTTTTTTGCGGACTTTCAGAGAGTGTGCGGCAGGTGTGAGCACATAGTCGGGAGAAGTGAAGTGCGGCTGTCAGCTCCGTAGGTGAAGCGCGTGAGCGTGTGTAGCTGTCGGCGTGTCGTCCGCGTTAAGGATAAGATGAGTTCAAGACGGAGTGGAAACGAGCATATGCGCCTCCGAGGTATATCCTCGGGGGCTTTTATTATCGTAAGGAGGCTTGCATGAATATAATAAAGTACCCCTCGGACGAAGCTGTGAACGAGGCTGTAAAAGCCGACAGCAGGCTTCTCGGAGCTGTAAGTCTTGACGGAAGTACAGCCTATGTGGGAGCAGTCGATACCGTAGGCGATCACATCGCGCTTCTTGAAGCCTTTGGCGTGGAAAGGCTGAATGGATTTTTCAGGCTTAGCTTTGACAGCATCACGGCGGACTGGACGTTTTCCTGTCCGTGGAAATATAGCGGCATAGAGGACAACAAGGAGCGGATCGGAGCATATTACCGCGATGGACTTCGCATTATCCCCGAATTTCTGGTGATGTTCGGGTACTTTTCAAAGCTGAAGATAAAGAACGCCCCGCCCGAAATATGGGAATTTTAAGCTCTGTAGGGAACGCCGCCCTCGGCGTTCCGCAAGCCATTAGCCGTTAGCCCTTAGATTGTAGGGGTGGATATTATCCGCCTGTGTCTTGAGTAAGAAATAACATGAACCAACTGTAGGGGCGACGTTCCGTCGCCCGTGTCATACGCAAAATGTAAAAGAAACCGGCGGACGCATACTGTGCGTCCCTACAAAAATATATTCTGGAGGAAATAAAATGCAGTTATACAATTCACTGTCACACAAAAAAGAAGAGTTCGTGCCCCATGAGGAGGGCAAAGTAAGTATGTACACCTGCGGACCTACTGTGTACCACTTCGCACACATAGGCAACCTCAGAAGCTACATCATGGAAGACGTGCTCGAAAAGTACCTGCGATTCACAGGCTACGACGTTAAGCGTGTAATGAACATCACCGATGTGGGACACCTTACCAGCGACGGCGATACAGGTGACGACAAGATGCTCAAAGGCGCAAAGCGTGAGCACAAGACAGTAATGGAGATAGCTAAGTTCTACACAGACGCATTTTTCGAGGATTGCAGAAAGCTCAACATCAAGAAGCCTGACGTTGTAGTGCCTGCAACTACATATATCGACGAGTTTATCCGCGTTATCGAGAGCCTTATGGAAAAGGGCTACGCATACGAAGCAGGCGGAAATATCTACTTCGACACATCTAAGCTTGAAAAGTACTACGTTTTCAACGACTTCAACGAGGAAGACCTTGCTGTCGGTGTTCGTGAGGGCGTAGAGGCTGACGAGAACAAGCGCAATAAGGCAGACTTCGTGCTCTGGTTCACAAAGTCGAAGTTCGACGATCAGGAGCTTAAATGGGACAGCCCGTGGGGTGTCGGCTACCCCGGCTGGCACATCGAGTGCTCATGCATAAGCATGAAGAATCTGGGCGAGTACCTTGATATCCACTGCGGCGGTATCGACAACGCTTTCCCGCATCACACCAACGAGATCGCACAGTCCGAAGCTTACCTCGGACACAAGTGGTGCAATTACTGGTTCCACATACTCCACCTCAACACAAACAGCGGCAAGATGAGCAAGAGCAAGGGCGAGTTCCTGACAGTATCTCTCCTTGAAGAAAAGGGCTACAAGCCTGTTATATACCGTTTCTTCTGCTTGCAGTCCCACTACAGAAAGTCGCTGGTATTCTCATGGGAGAACCTCGACAATGCAAAGACTGCATACGATAAGCTCATCGAGAAGATAGCTCCTTTCACAAAGGAGAGCGGCGGCGATATCGACAAGGCGGAGTACGACCGCCTTATGGACAATTTCAACGAAGCTCTCGGCAATGACGTTAATACTGCTATGGGTATCACTGTTCTGTATGACGTGCTCAAATCAAAGGCAAATGCTGCAACAAAGCTGGCACTTATCGCTGAGTTCGACAAGGTTCTCGGACTTGACCTTATTGCAAATGCAAAGGAGCTTGCAGACAATGCGGATTCAGCTTCTGCTGACATTCCTGCTGAGGTGCTTGAACTCGTTGAACAGCGCAAGGCTGCACGTAAGGACAAGAACTTCGCACTTGCAGACGAGCTTCGTGACAAGATAGCAGCTCTCGGCTATGAAGTCAAGGAAACAAGACAGGGAACTGAGATAAATAAAATAAGTTGAGAGTTGAGAACTTCTTTAATGAGATATAATAACCAAGAAGAACGGAGAATATCCAATGGCACGACTTTATCCGCTTTTCAGTTCCAGCAAGGGCAATTCCTCATTCATAGGAACTGAAAAAGGCGGGATACTCATAGACTGCGGAGTAAGCTTCAAGCGGCTCAGCGAAGCTCTCGAAGTCAACCGCATACCCCTGAGTGCAGTACAGGGCGTATTCATAACCCACGAGCACTCCGACCACGTTGCAGGACTTGCAATGCTCACAAAAAAGACGGGACTTCCCGTGTACGGGCAGAAACGAACATTACAGCGGCTTTGCGACAGCGGAAAGATAGCAGTAAGCTCTCCCGTCATCGACATTACGGGAAAGACCATAAGCTGCGGCGGCAGTGAGGTCAGCTGTTTCAATACGCCACATGATACCATACAGAGCTGCGGCTACCGCATACATACCGAGGACGACAAGTACTGCGCTGTGTGTACCGACCTGGGACACGTTACTCAGGAAGTAGACGAAGCTCTTACAGGCTGCCGAATGGTGCTTATCGAGTCAAATTATGACGAACAGATGCTCCGTACAGGACCCTATCCGCTTTACCTGAAAGAGAGGATACTCTCGCAGAATGGGCATCTTTCCAACGATGACTGCGCTGTGCAGGTGGGAAAGCTCATAGAGCGCGGAACTACGCATTTCCTGCTGGGACATCTCAGTCAGGACAACAATCGCCCCGATATCGCGGACAGGACTGTTCAGAACAGTCTGCCGCAGTTTGCACGGGGAAGGGACTACCTCATGGGAGTAGCTCCCGTAGAAACAAGGGGAGGAGCAGTGGTTTTCTGATGAATATCAATCTTATAGTCATAGGCAAGCTCAAAGAGGAATATCTCCGCAGCGCCTGTGCGGAGTATATAAAACGGCTCGGAAGGTACTGCACATTTGAGCTCCATGAGCTCGACGAGTGCAGACTCAGCGATTCTCCGTCGGATAAGGAGATAGCTGCGGCACTGAAAAAGGAAGCCGAGCAGATAAAGAAGTACGCAAAGGGCATGATAGTGCCAATGTGTATAGAGGGAAAGCAGCTCACAAGTCCCGAACTTTCGGAGAAGATAACTTCTGCGGGTGTCAGCGGACAGAGTACCGTTACATTCATAATCGGCAGCTCTTTCGGACTTGACCCCGAGATAAAGGCGATGGGAGCGCTGAAGCTCTCGATGTCGAAAATGACATTCCCTCACCAGCTGGCAAGAGTAATGCTGCTGGAGCAGATATACCGCGCATTCCAGATAGCCGAGGGCGGAAAGTATCATAAATAAAAAGGACAGACCAAACACGCTGCTTATACAGAAGTTTTTACGTGATAATTCGTGTAAAGTTTCTGTATGAGCACCCTGTTTAGCTGTCCTTTTTTTTGTGTTAGGGCGGATATTATCCGCCCGTCGTGATATACGGTATATAATTAGGACGAGCGGAACTCGTCCTGTACACTGCTCTCTGTTTTCTGTTCACCATGCACTGACAATCGATAGCTGAAACCTGTGGACTTGACAGTAAATAGCACCTGTGGTATAATGTAAGGTACTATGGATTTTTATGCGCATTTAGCGGAAAATACCGCTTTTGCGACGTACAAGGAGTAATAAATGAGTACGATAAAAGAGCTTTATGCTTACAGACAGATGATATTCAGCCTTGTGAAAAAAGACCTGCGCGGACGCTATAAAGGCTCGGTGCTGGGCTTTCTGTGGACGTTCATCAATCCGCTTTTCCAGCTGATAGTCTATACGATAGTTTTCTCGAAGATACTGCATAATGATATACCGCAGTTTTACCTGTATCTGTTTGTGGCGCTGATACCGTGGATATTCTTCTCATCGTCCATAACGGTCGGTGCATCGTCCATTGTGGCGCAGAAAGACCTTGTCAAAAAGATATACTTCCCACGAATGGTGATACCGATATCCTATGTGACCAGCTGCTTTGTGAATATGCTGCTGTGTTTCATAGTAATATTTGCGGTAATAATAGTGACGGGCACGGGGATCAACTTCCTTGCGGTGCTGACGCTACCTGTAATAATGATAGTGGAGTATATCTTCTCACTTGGCATGGCTATGATAGCTTCGGCTGTAACGGTCTATTTCAGAGACCTTGAACATATCCTCGGCATCGTATCCATGGCGTGGATGTACCTTACGCCTATAGTATACTCAAAGGATATCGTTCCTGTGAAATACCATAAGCTTTATAACCTCAACCCGATGACACCAATAATCGAGTGCTACAGAACGGTCCTCTATGAGAAGCAGGTACCTGATCTCACAACACTGCTCTGGGCAGCGGGACTGGGCGTATTTTTCCTTGTATTCGGCGCAGTCATATTCAATAAGCTGCAAAAGCACTTTGCGGAGGAACTGTAATGGCAGAAATAGAAAATGCAATAGAAGTCAGAGATGTTACCAAAAGCTTCAAGGTATATCTCGACAAGGGCGCACAGCTGAAGGAACGCCTGCTTTTCCGCAAGCGCTGCCGATATGAGGAGCGCAAGGTGCTCCGCGGCATAAGCTTTAGTGTGAAGAAGGGCGAAGCCATAGGACTTATCGGTCACAACGGCTGCGGCAAGAGCACTACATTGAAGCTGCTGACGAGGATAATGTACCCCGACAGCGGAACAATAAAGATGAACGGCAGGATATCCAGCCTTATCGAGCTGGGAGCAGGCTTTCACCCCGATATGAGCGGCAGGGAGAATATCTACACCAATGCAGCTATATTCGGTCTTACAAAAAAGGAGATAGATGCGCGTCTTGACAGCATCGTGGAATTCTCCGAGCTTGCTGAGTTCATCGACAATCCTGTCCGGACCTATTCTTCGGGAATGTATATGAGACTGGCTTTCTCCGTAGCTATAAACGTTGACGCGGATATACTCCTTATCGACGAGATACTCGCGGTAGGCGATGCCAACTTCCAGTCGAAGTGCTTCAACAAGCTGAGAGAGATCAAGGCTCAGGGAACTACTATAGTTATCGTTTCCCACTCTCTGGGACAGATAGAGCAGATATGCGACCGCTCCATATGGATACATGAGGGCCTTATAAAAGCTGAGGGCACTCCGAAGGAGATAGACCTTGAATACCTTGACTATATGAGCCGCAAAATGCAGGACAAGAACAAGAAGTCCGATGACGGCGGTGCTGAGGACGAGGAGGCTGCTGCACAGAGCGGCAAGCGCTGGGGCAGCGGTGAGGCGCGTATCAAGCGTGTGCGCACTCTGTCTGCGGACGGCAGCGAGCAGAATACCTTCAGGACAGGCGAGGATATAAAGCTCGTCCTTGACTATAACGTGAACAAGCCTGTTCATGACGCGGTATTCGGCTTCGGAGTCTTCGATATGAACGGCGTTCAGTGCTACGGTACCAATACAAGGATAGACAAAGTCTCGGATTTTGATCTGAGCAAAAGCGGTACCGCAGAGATACTGCTGAAGGACGTAAAGCTTCTTGCAGGTGAATATATGATCGACGTTGCGATAGAACGCGGAGAGGGCATACCTGTGGACTACTACAGGCAGGCTTATAAAATACAGATGTTATCGGCTTACGGTGATGCGGGCATAGCGCGTATCGAACATACATGGAATTTGCAGAGGTAAAAAATGAGCAATATATCGCAGTTTTTAGATAAATTAAAGAAACAGCAGGGCTTGAAGGGCGCGGTGAAGCGCAAGCTTTTCGGCTTGATATTTGAAGGGCTCGAAGCTGTGGAAAAGGATATCGGGGCTTTGGAAAAAAGCGTGAGAGATGACCTTGAGAATGCCTGCATAAACCTTAGAAACAATAACGCTCGCATAGAACGGCTGACAAGCGATGATGAGCTTATAAAAACAAAGCTCTCGGGCATGGAGAAGAAACTGAGATCAGCGCCGATGCAGCCTGCTGCGCCGTCGGCAGATCAGCCCGCAGCGTCGGCAGCTCCTGCTGACAGCAGCGGTTCGGACTACGATGATATAGATTATTTCGACTTCGAGAACCATTTCCGAGGTTCGATAGACAGCGTAAAGAAGTCTCAGGAGTTCTACCTGAAATTCTTCAGCGGCAAGAAAAAGGTCGTTGATGTCGGCTGCGGCAGAGGAGAATTTCTCCTGCTCATGCAGGAGAACGGTATAACGGCTGAGGGAGTGGATATCTACGAGCCGTACACGGATTACTGCAATATGAAGGGGCTGAAAGCGACCTGCGGCGACGGCTCGGAATTCCTTGCAAAGACGGAGGGCGTGGACGGCATATTCGTCGGACAGGTCGTGGAGCACCTCAAACCGTATCAGATAATACAGCTCTGCAATACGGCTTATGAGCACCTTGAAAACGGCGGCTGCATAGTTATCGAGACTCCTAATCCCACATCGCTGTCGATATATACCAATGCATTTTACATCGACCCGTCGCATATAAAGCCTGTGCATCCGCTGACGATGCAGTATTACCTCGAAAAGGCAGGCTTTACCAATATAGAGATCATTTTTACTGAGAACAGCAGACCTCCGTTCAGGATACCTGCGCTGAAATGTGAAAGCGCCGAGAATACGGAGGAATTCAATGCAGCTATGAAGCAAGTATCCGACATGATATTCGGAAGTCAGGATTATGCGATAGTTGCCATAAAGGAAGGTTAAAATATGGAAAACGGAAGTATCAATATTGAGGAGATAATGGCTGAAATAAAGCGCAATATCAAGGAACAGGGACTTACAGCGGATATGCTCAGCTTTGAAGATGTACCCTATAAGAAGACTGCGCAGGGCGGCTCTGCTGCCGAGGCAATGGATTATCTCACATCTCATTATTATATACAGCCATACAAGGAGCTGAAGGGCAATCCGATAAAGGTTTTCATCAAAAAGACCCTGCGCAAGCTCATGAAGCCGACGGAAAGACAGCCGACCTCACAAGCAAGGTCGAGACACTGGAGCTCGCACAGAAGGAGCTGATAATCCGTCTCGACAAGCTTGAGCGCGAGAATAACGAGCTTCGCAGCAAGCTTTCGGGGGAGAATGCATAATGCGCGTTATACAGCTTCTTCCAACTCTTTCATTCGGCGACGCAATAGGCAATGACACTATCGCTCTTATGGGAGCGATAAAGGAACAGGGATATTCTACGGAGATATACGCCGAGAATATCGACAAAAGGCTCCCCGAGGGCATTGCAAAGAAGGTGGACAAGCTCCGCGACCTGAAAAAGGACGATGTGCTCATATATCACAAGTCCACAGGCACAGACCTCACCTTCAGGATAGAGGAATTCAAATGCCGCAGGATAATGGTATACCACAATATCACGCCGCCCGAGTTCTTCCGCCCGTACAGCACCGCCGCAACACAGCTCACCGAGCACGGCTATAAGGGTGTAAAGTTCCTGCGCGACAAGGTGGATTACGTTCTTGCGGATTCATCGTTCAACAGGGGAGAACTGCTGAAAATGGGCTACAGCTGTCCCATAGACGTAAGACCCATACTCATAAAGTTCGAGGACTACAAGCAGGCTCCCGACGAAGCCACAATAAAGAAGTACAGCGACGGCAAGAAGAATCTTGTGTTTGTGGGCAGGATAGCTCCCAACAAGAAGCAGGAGAACGTTATAAGAGCCTTTTTCTGCTACAAGAAGCTCAATCCCGATTCAAGACTGATACTTGTCGGCTCTCCGACGGGCATGGAGAATTACCATGAGCGCCTTGTGAAGTATGCCAACGCTCTCGGTATAGGCGACGACGTTATCTTCCCGGGACATATAAAGTTCAGCGAGATACTGGCGTATTACCGCCTTGCAGACGCTTTCGTCTGTATGAGCGAGCACGAGGGCTTCTGCGTACCTCTTGTGGAGGCTATGTTTTTCAACGTTCCCGTTATCGCATACGATACCAGTGCCATATCAGACACTCTCGGCGGCAGCGGAGTACTCCTCGACAACAATGATCCTGTGTTTGCAGCAGCTGTCATCGACCGCGTACTCACGGACGAGAAGCTCCGCGAGAGCATCATCGCAGGACAGCGCAGGAGACTGGAAGACTTCTCCTATGAGCGCATCAAGGCGACGTTCGATAAGCAGCTCACAGATTATATAAACGGAAAAAAGCTACTGAATAAAGGATACTGAAATGAAAAAGATAGGATTTGTTATTCCGTGGTACAGTGAAAAGATACCGGGAGGCGCTGAAATGGAGCTTCGCGGACTGACCACACATCTGCATGAAGCAGGCATCGAGATAGAAATGCTCAGTACCTGTGTAAAGGAGTTCTCTGCGGACTGGAACGAGAACTATTTCAGCGAGGGAACAGATACGGTCCACGGCTTCCCCATAAGGCGTTTCAAGGTGAGAAAGCGCAATGTACAGGCGTTTGACGCGGTAAATGCAAAGCTCATGAAGAATATGCCCGTGTCGGCAGATGAGCAGCGCACATATGTTGAGGAAATGGTGAACAGTCCCGACCTCTGCGACTATATCAGGGAGCACAGCGAGGAATACAGCCTTTTCGTTTTCATTCCGTATATGTTCGGCACCACCTACCACGGATTGCAGGTGTGTCCCGAAAAATCGGTGCTCATACCGTGTTTCCATGACGAATCCTATGTCTATATGGATATTTTCAAGCTGGACGTATTCAAGCCTGTTTTCGAGAACATAGGCGGTATCATATACCATGCAAAGCCCGAGTACGAGCTTGCTAACCGCGTGTTCGACATGAGCCGTGTGAAGCAGGGCTGCCTCGGAGAGGGCGTATACACCGATCTTACCAGCGATGCGGCTGCTTTCCGCAGCAAATTCGGCATCGACAGTCCCTTTATCATCTACGCGGGACGCAAGGACGAGGGAAAGAACGTCCACACCCTCGTGAAGTACTATTCCGAGTACGTCAAGCGACACGATACCGACCTGAAGCTCTTACTCATCGGCGGCGGAAATATCGACCTCCCCGATGACCTTGTGAAGCAGAAGCGCATCATCGACTTGGGCTTCATCGACCTTCAGGACAAGTATAACGCTCAGGCAGCAGCGGAATTCCTCTGTCAGCCGTCAAAAAACGAGAGCTTCTCCCTTGTTATCATGGAGAGCTGGCTGTGCGGACGACCTGTGCTGGTACACAGCGGCTGTGCAGTAACGAGAAATTTCGCTTCCGAGTCCAACGGCGGACTTTATTTCGGCGACTATTTCGAGTTCGAGGGCTGCACGGACTGGTTCCTGAACAATAAGGAAAAGGCTGCACAGATGGGACAAAACGGCAGGGATTACGTCCGCAGCAACTTTGCATGGGACGTTATCGTTGATAAATATATGAAGTTTTTCAGAGAAGTAAGCGGAGATAAGGAATAATGAAGAGGATAGCGCTCGTCAATCAGAGATACGGACTTGAAGTAAACGGCGGCTCGGAGTACTATACGCGGCTCATCGCGGAAAGGCTCACAGGAGAGTTTGAAGTCGATGTCATAACTACAAAGGCTCTTGAATATACAACGTGGGAAAATCACTACAAGGAAGACGAAGAGGTTATAAACGGAGTGCGCGTGTTGCGTTTCCCCGTTGAAAAGCCCCGTGCGAAGGACTTTAACGACTTCAACGGAAAATACCTCAGTTCAGGCAACTATAACGTTGAAACAGAGGAAAAGTGGTTCGAGAAGCAGGGGCCGTACTCTCCTGCGGCTATAAATTATATCCGCGAGAACAAGGACAAGTATGACGTTTTTATCTTCGTTACCTACCTCTATTATCTTACAGTAAAGGGACTTCCCGAGGTGGCTGACAAGGCGGTATTCATACCCACAGCTCACGAAGAGCCCTTTATACATTTCAAGACCTATGAGACATTTTTCAAGCTCCCGAAGGCTTATGTGTTCCTTACCGATGAGGAAAAAGCCCTTGTACAGGGACTTTTTCACTGTGAGGACATACCCTGCCGCGTAATGGGTACGGGCGTGGAAGTGCCCTGCGAGCCCGATGAAGCAGGTTTCCGCAGCAAATTCGGCATTGACGGCGACTACATCATATATGTGGGACGTATCGACGAGGGTAAGGACTGCCCCACTATGTTCAAGTACTTCCTTGAATACAAGAAGCGCCGTCCCGATGACAAGCTGAAGCTGGTGCTCATGGGCAAGCCTGTCTGCGAGATACCAAAGCACAAGGACATAATCAGCCTCGGTTTCGTCAGCGAGGAGGACAAGTTCAGCGGCATATCAGGTGCAAAATGCCTTATACTGCCGTCAAAGTTCGAGAGTCTGTCCATATCCGTGCTTGAAGCAATGACCCTTTCCGTGCCTGTTATCGTAAACGGCATATGTGAAGTCCTGAAGGGACACTGCATAAAGAGCAACGGCGGACTTTACTACATGAATTATTTTGAATTCGAGGGTATCCTCGATTATATCTTCTCACACGACGCGGAGTATGCACAGCTGCGCAAAAATGCAGAGGCATACGTAGAGAAAAATTACCGCTGGGAAGTAATAATGCGTAATTTCAGTGATCTTATCCATAAAATCTGCGGGGAGTGAGCATAAATAATGTTATTTGCGTTGGTCTGCTTAGTCGGAGTAATATTTTCAGTTCTTAGTACATTGGCATGGTTCAGAAAGAAGAACTTTCTCGAAGCTTTTGTCATGGGAGTCATCATGTGGTTCTTTGCACATATTTTTGCGAGCATGGGGCTCTTCGTCATCGACAGATACACCATATTCCGTGCAGGCTGCGGAGCAGCAGCCATAAGCGCGGCGGTCTTCGCAGTTATGCTGTTTAGGTATAACGGCAAGCCCTTCCGCCTGCATCACATGATAAAGGATAAGTATTCTATCAGGAATATGCTCATACCTATACTCATAAGTCTTATCGCAGTACCGTTCGTTTCCGCGAAGAACGAGTTCTTCGGCATGGGACAGGATCAGGGCGTATACCAGACCCAGGCGATACTCTTTATGAACGGCGATACCAAGCGTCAGAAGGATCTTGCGGAGTATTCAGACCTTGAGACCGACCATGAGCGCGAACTGTTCAGGAATGATGTCAGCGAGGAGCTCCACGGATACGATATCCCCAATGAGGATTATCCTGATACTGTATACGACAGGAGCGTCAGCGATGTATCAGGCATTATCCACGGAATACCCACGTATTCGGCACTTCTTGCCATGTGGGGAACGCTTTTCGGCATGGAAAATATGCAGGGCTTTGAGACTATTATATATATCTGCCTTATTTTCCTTGTGCATTTTATATGCCGCAACCTGAAACTCAAAGACGTTACTTCGGTCTGCGCCTGTGTGGGAACAGCAGCTGCACCTGTAGTGATATGGGTCGCAAAGTCATCGCTGACCGAGATGGTACTCTCACTCATACCCGTGCTGTTCCTCTACTTCCTTACGGACGACGAATCTCCTGACAGCAAGTGGCTTTCGGTAATACCCATAGCGGTATTCGGCTGCTATCATGTTTCGCTGTATACCATGCTGCCCATGTTTGTGCTGATATACGGCGGTATGTATGTATTCACAAGAGAGCGTCAGTATGCAGTGCTGATGCCCGTAACAGTGGCAGGCTATCTCGGAAGCTACTTTATGATGCGTCAGATACAGCCCATGTACACCATGAACAATTACAGTCCCGTGTTCTTTGCGGGCGTAAACGTAAATAATATCACAACAGTTGTTACCATAGTATCCGCGGCAGCTTTTGCGGCAGTCCTGCTGTTTGCGTTCATTGTAACCAAGCGCACTCCCAAGAACTTCAGCGCGACGAAGTTCGCAAGAGGAGCAGGAGATTCAAAGGTGTTCAATATGCTTCTCAGGCTCATGCTGATACTTCCGACTGCATTTATCATTGCAAGAGCTGTATTGAAGTACAGCGGCTGGAGCGAAGCAAATCACCTCACACTGGTGGGCTTTGCGGTAAATACAGGACTGATACTCTTCCCGCTGGGGATCGTATTCGCTTGTATATCGCCGAAGTTCTTTGCTGAGCGTCCCCAGAAGCTGGTACTGTTCATCATGTTCTTCTACTGCATACTGTTCTATTCCACATTCCTGCGCTTCGAGATACAGCATTACTACTACTATTCACGCTATCTTGCACCGTTTATCCCGATAGCTATGATATTCTGTGCGGCAGTGCTGGACCGCTTCGGCGGAAAGCTCCTTATACCTGTTACAGCGGCAGGTATCATATACCTCGTGCCGTATGACACGTTCCTTATGGAGAACAAGGACGATTCACGCATCGAATGGAGCATACTCTCCGATCTTGCGGATTTTGCGGACGAAAACGAATGTATCGTAATATCACGCAGTTACGTTTCAAGACTGTGGCTGCCGCTGCGCAGCATGACAGGCGCTAAGGCTGTTCCCGAGGACGAGAACGATCCCGAACAGATCGAGAGACTTGCGGCAAGATATGGCAGAGTTCTTGTGCTGACAGATAAGAGCCTTTATGCCGAGGACTATACCCTTGTTTACTCCAATGTGCTCCACCACATCGAGGACGACCTCAATACCACGGGAAAGATCGCACCTATGTCGCTGGGCTATTGGTCGGTAGATGAGGACATAAGGATATATTCCTACGATAAATACCGCTTCATGTACACAGCCGCAGAGGACTACAGCAGAATGAGCGGCGTTTCGGGTCTGGAAAGCTATTTCTGCTGGACAGACAGCGAGGAAGCACAGGTGGAATGTCTGCTTTATCCTGATGATTATTACATCACGCTGGAGCTGGGTGGCGTTCTTCCGCTGGATATGATAGGTACGGACAGCTTTGAAGTCACACTCCTCCTTGACGGCGAGAAAGTGGGAACGCAGTTCATAACAGCCGACAACAATGGCGGAAAGCTCGTCTATAAGGTCGATGAAGACAAGATAAAGGACGGAGAAAATGTCCTTGAGATACAGACACCTGTATGGAAAGCGGCTGTACTGAATCCTGCCGATACCCGTACACTGGGCATACCTATAAAGTCAGTGCGTTTTTCGCCTGCGTCATGAAGCCTCTCACGAGGAAAAGTATTTGAAAGGAACTGAGATATGAAGCTTATCATACAGATACCATGTTATAACGAGGAAAAGACGCTGGAGCTCGCCTACAACGACCTGCCCAGACATATTGACGGTATCGACACCATAGAATACCTGATAATCAACGACGGAAGTCAGGATAATACCGTTGCCCGTGCGAGAGAGCTGGGATTTCATCATATAGTTTCGTTCAAGCGCAACAAGGGTCTTGCAAAGGGCTTTATGGCAGGAATAGATGCCTGTCTGCATCTGGGAGCTGATATCATCGTCAATACCGATGCCGATAATCAGTACTGCGGCGCGGATATCGAGAAGATAGTCCGCCCCATACTCGACCAGAAGGCGGATATCGTCATCGGCGAGCGTCCTATAGACGAGACAGAGCACTTCTCATGGAAAAAGAAGAAGTTCCAGCACCTCGGAAGCTGGGTAGTCCGCGTGGCATCGGGAACTGATATCCCCGATGCTCCCAGCGGATTCAGAGCATATTCCCGTGAGGCTGCACTCAGGCTCAATGTAGTGAACGAGTACACATACACCCTCGAAACCATAATACAGGCAGGCAATAACAAGACCGCCATGACTTCCGTACCCATAAGGACAAACCCCGAGACCAGACCTTCCCGTCTGTTTTCGAGTATGTGGCGCTATATGAAGCGTTCATCGACTGTTATCACACGTTCCTTCGTAATGTACAAGCCCCTGAAATTCTTCATGACTATCGGTGCGGTACTGCTTCTGCTGGGAGCTGTGCTCGGCGTGAGGTTCCTTGTTCTCATGGGAATGGGCGAAGGCGACGGACACGTACAGTCCCTCATACTCACAGCCATACTGATAATGATGGGCTTCCAGACCATAACCATAGGTCTCCTTGGGGATACTATATCCGCCAACAGGAAGCTCCTTGAAGACGTTCAGTACAGAGTGAGAAAGATGGAGTGCGGCAAGAGCGACGAGGAAAAGCGCAATGAAGAATAAGAAGAAAAAGATCGTCGTAATAGGACCTGTGTACCCGTATAAGGGCGGAATATCGCATTATACGGGAGCAATGGTCAGGAGCCTGAAAAAGAATTTCGATGTTGAGACAGTATCCTACAAGATGCAGTACCCGAAGCTGCTGTTCAAGAACGAGCAGAAGGACTTCGACAACGACCTTTTCAAGATACCCGAAACGCAGTTCCTCATCAATACGGCAAATCCGCTGAACTGGATAATATCTGCACATAAGATAAAGAAGATGCACCCAGACCGTATCATCGTGCAGTGGTGGCATCCTTATTTTTCGCCGTGCTATACAGCGTTGTCGCTGATGCTGAGGAAGATACCGAAGATATTCGTGTGCCACAATGTATTCCCTCACGAGCGTTTCCCCATGGATCGTTTCCTCACAAAGCTGGTGCTGAAAAGAGGGGCAGCGTATATAACTCACTCGGAGAAAGATGCTGCTGACCTGAAACAGGTAACGAAGTCGCCCGTATACGAAACGACAGTCCTGCCCGTGCATAATGCATTCAAGATACAGAATATGAGCAAGGAGCAGGCTAAACGTGAGGCAGGTGCAGCTCCCGAGAAGAAAATGCTGCTATTTTTCGGATTTATCCGTGATTATAAGGGACTTCGCCATATCATCAGCGCAATGCCCGAGATAGTGAAGTACGACCCGAATATCGAGCTGTGGGTGGTAGGCGAGTTCAGAAATGACAAGGAGAGCTACCTTGAGCAGATCAAAAAGTGCGGAGTATCGGGAAATATCAGGCTGGTTGACGGCTATATCCCCGACAGCGGCATCGAGAAGTATTTTGCGGCTGCGGACATAGTCGTCCTGCCCTATGAATCCGCTACACAGAGCGGCATCGTGCAGATAGCATACGGCTTTGAAAAGCCTGTTATCGCTACGAAAGTCGGCGGACTTCCCGAGGTGGTACTCGACGGAAAGACAGGATATATCGTTCCGCCTAAGGATCACCATGCGCTTGCTGAGGCTGTATGCCGCTTCTTCCGTGAGGACAAAGCGGAGGAGTTCACCGAGAACGTGCGCAAGGAAGCTTACAGGTATTCATGGGACAGAATGAACGAGGTAGTTCAGCGCCTTACAGAAAAGACGGGTGCCCATGAAGGATAAACTTAACATAAAAAAGCTGCTGAAGCTTGCAGGACACCTTGTAGTTATCGCAGCTCTGGCATTTGTGGTCAAGAAGATCATCGACATGGACATAAAGCTCAGCGACCTGAGTTCACCGCGTGTCATAGGAGCATTTGCGCTGAGCCTTGTCATACAGGCGGCGCAGATAATCATAGCCTGCTATCCGTGGCTGATGTTCACGAGGTCGCTTTCGGGGAGCAAGATACCCTATTCCGCAGCTATGCCCGTGTATACTCAGTCTAATATATACAAGTACCTTCCCGGAAACGTGTTCCAGTACGTTGGACGCAACAAGCTTGCGGCTGATATGGAGATAAGCCATGTGGACGTAGCCTGCGCGACCATTCTCGATGTGTTTTTCTGCGTGTTCTGGACAGGAGTAGTGTCAGTTATACTTCTCGGCGGCAAGATAGCGGAGCTCCTCGGAAAATACGGAAAGAACCTGCTTATCGTGGGAGCAGCGGGAGTACTTTTCCTGATAGCGGCGGTCATAGTCGTAAAGCTCAGATTCAGCGATAAGGTGAAAGGTTATCTTTCGCGGTATTCAAAGGCTTTTGAAAAGAGCAACCGCTCGCAGCTTTTAAGCGGCATATTCTACTATTTCGCACATAACTGCGTGTCGGCAGCCATGTATCTCGGCTGTGTAGCTCTCATAGTTCCGCAGGCGGAAACAAGGGAGCTTTTCGCGCTGACGGGAGCATTTTTGTTTGCGTGGATAATCGGATTTGTTACTCCGGGAGCTCCCGGCGGCATCGGCATACGTGAGGGAGTAATGCTGTTCGTGTGCGGCGACCAATACGCGGACAGGATAGTGCTGTTCGTGCTTGTGATGCGCATAGCATCGGTATTTGCTGACGTAGCGGCATTCCTCATCGGCAAGCTGTATGCCAGAGCTAAGAGCCGTTAGCCATTAGCCGTTAGCTTGTAGGGACGCGCATTGTGCGTCCGTGTCTTACGAACAATGCATCATGAACCAACTGTAGGGGCGGCGTTCAGCCGCCCGCGAGCTGAGCCAGCTCGAACGCAGCTACGTTGGCGCTTGTTCCACGCGCTCATTCTGTGCGTGATCGTTACTCGTTCTTCGCTTACGGTTAACATAAATCGTTATAGGGAATGCCGTCCTCGGCATTCCTTTTGTTTATCCGCCCAAAAAGAAAAGCAGTCCAATGGGCTGCTTCAGCTTGTCGAAAAAGTCGATTTCAACTAATAACGGGATTCCAAAGGGACTGTGTTCCTTTGGCAGAGTCCAGAGGCAGCGCCTTTGGTAGGGTGTAAAGCGCCTTGCAAGAGAAGGCGTTCCCTAATGAAATTGGGGTTTATTGACAGACTGAAGCAGCCCAATGGGCTGCTTTTTGTGTTATTGTTCATTCAGTTCGTTCAGCAGGTCAAGAGTTCTGACCACCTTTTCACAGTGTCTGCACTGCCAGTCGCAGTCGCTCTTCTTGGCTTTTTTATGGAGCAGTTCCAGTTCACCGCTGCATATGGGACATGGAGCGCTCTCGCCGCGCCAGAGCTTTTTCAGAAAAGCGAGGACATCATTGCGGGAGTTCATTTTCAGTTCGTTAAATGTTATTTTTTCCATGATATTTACCTGTTATCGGGCGGATAATATCCGCCCCTACGCATAGGTTCATGTTACGTATATTTAAATCGTCGCCGCAGGCGACACCACAACTTTCAATTCTCAACTCTTAACTTACAGGTGGCGAAACGGTGTGGGTGTACGGTGGACACCTCTGCGAAGCAGAAACACCGACCGAGCCGACAGGTGAGAACGCCCCAACAATTAAGCTCCATAGACCTGCGAAGCGATATCCACGGTCTGTTTTGCGTCCTTAGCGTAGTAGGTAGCGTTTATCTGCTCTGCGTATGAAGCGGTGAGAACAGCTCCGCCGACCACGGTCTTGCACTCAGGGTACTGCTCGTTGAGCTGACGTATAGTCTCAGCCATAGCACCGAGGGTAGTGGTCATAAGCGCGGAGAGTCCCACAAGGCTGACCTTGTTCTCGATAGCCGCATTTACGATAGTTTCGGGCGGCACGTCCTTGCCAAGGTCGATGACCGTGAAGCCGTAGCTGTCGAGGAGGACTTTTACGATATTCTTTCCGATATCGTGGATATCTCCGTGAACAGTAGCAAGCACGACCTTGCCCTTTGATACGCTCTCGCCGTTTGAAGCCGAAAGCTTTGTTTTTATGACCTCGAAGCAAGCCTGAGCAGCTTCGGCTGTGAGAATGAGCTGGGGCAGGAATATCTTGCCCTTTTCAAACTTAGCGCCTGCGTTGTCCAGAGCAGGTATGAGGTAGCTGTTGATGATCTCCATAGGGTCAACAGTGTTCATGAGCTCCTCGGCAGCTTTCACGGCTTGATTTTTCAGACCGTTCTCCACTGCGTACATTATATCGGGAGCTCCCTTGTCCTGCGCAGGAGCAGGAGCTTTCGGCGCACTGTCGTCATTTGCGTATATGCTGATGAAGTCTGCGGAATTTCGGTCGATGCCCGCAAGCAGCCTGTAAGCGCGGACAGCTCCTATGATACCTTCGATATTAGGGTTTATGATAGGCAGCGTCAGACCGCTGTGAAGCGCCATAGTAAGGAAGGTACGTGTGATGAGCTCGCGGTTCGGCAGACCGAAGGAGATGTTCGATACACCGAGGACTGTGTTAAGTCCCAGTTCTGTTTTGACTCTGTGGAGAGCATTGAGGGTCTCCATAACGCCGTCCTGTTCGGCAGAAGCCGTCAGCGTAAGACAGTCGATGAAAACGTCCTCTTTTGGTATGCCGTACTCCATAGCGCGGCGGAGTATCTTTTCCGCGATAGCGAAACGTCCGTCGGCAGTTTTCGGGATACCGCCCTTGTCGAGAGCGAGTCCCACAACAGCTGCGCCGTACTTTTTGACGAGGGGGAGTATGCTTTCGAGGGAATCGTCCTCGCCGTTTACCGAGTTTACGATAGGCTTGCCGTTGTATACTCTCAGACCTGCTTCGAGTACTTCGGGGATAGTTGAGTCCAGCTGCAAGGGAGTGTCGCAGATGCTCTGGATAGCCTTTACAGCGGTTACCATCATTTCTTTTTCGTCGATACCGGGAAGTCCCACGTTTACGTCGAGTATCTCCGCGCCTGCGTGGATCTGTTCAACAGCCTGACCGAGGATATAGTCCACATCGTGGGCGAGAAGAGCCTCCTTGAAGCGCTTTTTGCCTGTAGGGTTGATACGTTCGCCGATAACACGGGGCTGATTTATGTTTACGCAGTTCACTGCGGAACAGGCGATACTTGCGCGGACAATTTTACGCGGCTGTCTCTCCATGCCCGAAAGAGCTTCGATCATAGCGGAGATGTGCTCGGGAGTTGTACCGCAGCAGCCTCCGAATACGGTAACGCCTGCCTCAGCAAGCTTCACGGCGCTTGCAGCGAAGTCGTGAGCATCAACGTTGTATTCATTGGTAACAGGGTCGGGAAGACCTGCGTTAGGCTTAGCGATAACGGGGAGAGATGTAAGGGAGCATATCCTGTCCAGTACAGGGAAGAGCTCGTCAGGACCGAGGGAGCAGTTTACGCCGATAGCGTCAGCACCGAGACCTTCCAGAACAGCGACCATACACTCGGGGGAAACGCCCGTGAAGGTACGCATATTCTCTTCAAAAGTCATAGTGACGAATATGGGCTTGTCGGAGTTCTCCTTAGCTGCGAGGATAGCGGCTTTGACTTCGTACAGGTCTGTCATGGTCTCGATGACGATGACATCGGCATTTCTGCCTGCGAGGACGAGCTCCTTGTATACCTCATATGCCTCCTCGAATTTCAGCATACCCGCAGGTTCGAGGAGCTGACCTATAGGACCCAGATCAAGAGCGACGAGAGCCTTTCCTGCGGCAGCTTTTTTAGCGTTCTCAACGCCTGCGGAGACCACTTCTTCGACGGAATGTCCTGTATTTGCCAGCTTGAAGCGGTTAGCGCCGAAGGTATTGGTGTAGATTATGTCTGCACCGCTCTCAACGTAAAGGCGGTGTATCTTCATTATAGCCTCGGGGTCGGTGAGATTCAGAAGCTCGGGGACGTGTTCGGTCTTGATGCCGTGAGCTTGCAGCATAGTACCCATACCGCCGTCGAGGTACACGAAATTATTATTTTCAAGCAGGGAGAAGAATTTATCGGACATATATTGACTCCTTTGTATTGCTGTGAGAGCTCATTCGCTCTTGAAAGTGCCGATACATCTGAAAGTATCGACGTTTTCACTGAGGTCGCGGAGAACGGCTTGTACAGTAGGATCGGTGAGCTTGCCGCTGAAATCGAGGAAGAATACTACATTGAAGCTTCCGTCGCGGATAGGGCGGCTCTCGATACGGATAAGGTTCATATCGTTGACGTAGAATTTTGTAAGAAGACGGTAAAGACTACCTTCCTTATGCGGGATAGAGAGCATTACCGATACGGAATCGGATTCGGGAGCGACCTGCATATCTCTGGAAATAACTATGAACTGAGTGCGGTTTACGGAAACGTCTGCGATATCTGTAGCGAGTATCTTCATGCCCATCTGTTCTGCACACTGTACCGAACATATAGCGGCGATATTCTCATCGCTCTCCATGACCTTTACGGCAGCAGTGGCTGTATTTCCGTATTCGGAAGTCTTCAGACCGTTCTCGCGCAGGAACGAATCGCACTGAGCGAGAGCCTGAGGGTGAGAATAGACCTTCTTCACCTCAGAGAGAGGGATATCGTTTTTTGCAGCAAGACAGTGGTTTATCTCGATGATGACTTCCTTGACTATGTAAACAGGATACTTTGCCATAAGGTCGTATGTGCTGCTGACAGAGCCTGCGGTGGAGTTCTGAACGGGGAGAACGCCGTAGTCAATCACACCGTCATGGACAGCCTTGAAAACGTCCTCGAAGGAACGGAAGAAGGTGAACTCTCTGTCGCCGAATATCGTGCGGGCTGCGACCTCGGAATTAGCACCCGAAGTGCCCTGACAGCCCACGTTTTTTGCGCCTGTAAAATCAGGTGCGGGATACGAGTGTTCTGCGGTATCGGCGAGTATCATACGATTCTGCAATATCTTGCTGATGTCCATGATAGTCGTGAAGAGAGCAGCGGTGCCTTTTTCCAGTCTTTTATCGGCAGTCAGCTCTGTGATGCGGTCGATGATCTCCTGCTCACGTCCGCCTTGAAAGACGGGCATATCGTGCTCTTTCTTGTAATCCGCAACGCTCTTGCAGAGCTTCATGCGCTCCATAAATAGGGCGAGAATATTACTGTCGATATCATCTATACCGTCACGAAGCTGTTTAAGATCCATAAAAAATAACCTCCGATTTGAGCCGTCAGGTGTCAGCCGTTAGCTTATAAAGGCTAATTGCTGAGGGCTAAAGGCTCATATTGATATACCTTACATATTATATCATTTTTTTTTGTAGAAATCAATAAAAAAGGGGGAAATATATTGCAAACGACACTTGTTTTATGTTATAATAATACAGTATATAGTGAGTAACTATATCCACATGAACTTTTTAACGGACAAAAGGGTAAAAAACAGTGAAAAAAGTCAGAATATTGGGCATAGACCCAGGATATGCCATAGTTGGTTTCGGAGTACTTGATTATGACGGCATAAGGTTCACTCCGATAGAATACGGCGCAGTCCTCACAGAAGCAGGAACGCCTTTCCCCGAAAGGCTCAGGGCTATCCACGAGGACATAGAATTCATATTCAACAAGTTCGCCCCCGACTGTATGGCGATAGAGCGGCTTTACTTCACGACAAACCAGAAAACGGCGATAGATGTCGCACAGGCTCGCGGAATAACTGTCCTGTCGGCAGCAACAAGGAATATCCCCGTATCTGAGTATACCCCGCTTCAGGTAAAGCAGTCTGTGGTAGGCTACGGAAAGGCTGAAAAGAAACAGGTCATGGAAATGACGAAGCAGCTCCTCGGGCTTGCGCAGATACCAAAGCCCGACGACGCAGCAGATGCCCTTGCAATAGCTATCTGCCACGGGCACAGCACACGCTTCGATCTGTAGCATCGGAGCAGAAGAGGTAATAAATACAATGATATACAGCGTAAAAGGAAAGCTTATAGTAAAAGAGCTGGGATTTGCGGTAATAGAATGCGGAGGGGTCGGCTACGGCTGCAAGACCTCCTACAATACAGTGGCACAGCTCGGAGATATAGGCAGCGAAGCTATGCTCTATACGTACCTCTATGTGAGAGAGGACGTTGTGGAGCTTTTCGGCTTTGCTACATTGCAGGAACTGAGCTGCTTCAAGCTGCTCATATCCGTATCGGGAGTAGGCCCGAAGGCTGCAACGGCGATACTCTCGGACGTAACGCCCGAAAAATTCGCGTTTCTTGTAGCGTCAGGCGACAGCAAGGCGTTCACCAAGACAAAGGGCATCGGAGCAAAAACTGCCCAGAGACTCGTTCTTGAGCTGAAGGACAAGATATCCTCTGAGTCCATAAGCGGCAGCATAAGCAGTGACGCTGCCGAGTTTTCCCGTACAGTTGACGGAGCGGCATCTTCATCTGTATCGGAAGCGCTCGAAGCCCTTATGGTACTGGGATATTCGCAGGGCGAGGCTGCTCCCATACTCGGGAAGCTTGATCCTTCACTGAGTACACAGGATCTTATAAAAGAAACATTGAGACTGATGGCAGCGAAGAATTTGCGCTGAAAATAATTTTTTATAAGGATGGTTACTGTTATGATGAATCTTGATGAATTGCTGAAAGCGGCTATAAAAGACCCTTCCTATCGTTCAACGTTCTTACAGACACTGATAAAGAGCGACGTTTACGTCATATGCAAGAATCCCGTCAAGCAGGAGCGCGACAGGTCAGAGGGAGGAGTTCAGCTGGAACTGGTCACTACCCAGAACCCCGACGGTGATATTTTTATCCCGTTTTTTACCAGCTATCGTGCGCTCCAGCAGTTTGCAAAGCGCTATGTTGACTGCTATAAGATCAACTGTCTGAGACTTTTTGACCTTATACAGTCCGTATCTGCGGTGCTCAATCCCAATTCCTACGGCAAGGAATTCTCGTCCCATGAGATAAAGAGCATACTGATGATAGCAAGGAACCTGAAGATAAAGGCTATTTCGTATAACGAAGCGGATATCATCTCCTATCGCCCTGCTGAGCACTCTGTTGACCACCTCATAAAGGCGGCGACAAAATTCCTGTCCAAACAGCCGAATGTTGACCGAGCTTATATTATGGAGATGGTGAAAGGCTGCGAAAAGCCGCAGATACTCATAGTTCTCGATATGATGGGCAGCACAAGGAAGCTCTTTGTGCCGCTGTCAAAGTACCTCTCCAAGACCGTAAAGGCCAACGAGCATCTTTGCTTCATAAGCTATGAGCAGGATATGGGCAAGAAGGCTGCTTCGACGGTCGAGCCGTTCTATGTCCGCAAAAAGCGATTCTTCGAGAAATAATACGTAATATCAACATGATTCAAGAGGTGTTTATTTGATACAGACAGAGGATATGGAGTTCGCTCCGAGAATAATTTCGCCCGAGAATACCACAGAGGACAGCGATGTGGAGATAAGTCTCCGACCGCAGACCCTCCATGAGTATATCGGACAGGACAAGGTGAAGGAGAATCTTGCCATATATATCGAGGCTGCAAAGCGCAGGAGCGAACCTCTCGACCATGTGCTTCTGTACGGCCCTCCGGGACTTGGAAAGACTACCCTCTCTTCGATAATCGCCCATGAGCTGGGTGTGAATCTCCGCGTTACAACAGGCCCCGCCATTGAAAAGCCTGGCGACCTCGTTTCGCTTCTGACCAGCCTTTCGGACAACGATGTGCTGTTCATCGACGAGATACACCGCCTTTCGAGAGCGGTCGAGGAGATACTCTACCCCGCCCTTGAGGACAGAGTTATTGATATAATCATAGGCAAGGGACCTTCGGCGCGTTCCATACGCATGGATCTGAAGCCGTTCACACTTATCGGAGCTACTACCAGAGCAGGACAGCTCTCTGCACCGCTCCGCGACCGCTTCGGCGTTATACAGCGCCTTGAGCTTTACACTAAGGAGCAGCTCACCGACATCGTGAGAAGAAGTGCTATGATACTCGGTATCCCATGTACATCGGACGGAGCTGCCGAGATAGCAGGCAGAGCAAGAGGTACTCCGCGTATCGCAAACCGCCTGCTCAAACGTGTCCGCGATTTCGCAGACGTAATGGGCAACGGTCAGATAACGAAGGAGATAGCCTCTATCGCACTGAGCAGGCTCGATATCGACGATCTGGGTCTTGACGGACTTGACAGACGTATGCTTGAAATGATAATCAAAGGATACGGCGGCGGACCTGTAGGGCTTGAAACGCTTGCTTCGGCTATAAACGAGGAAAGCGTTACCCTTGAGGATATCTGCGAGCCGTTTCTCATGCAGCTGGGCTTCCTCGGAAGAACTCCCCGCGGCAGAGTTGCCACAAGGCTGGCGTATGAGCATCTTGGCATAGCCGCTCCCGAGCAGTCTTCGGCATCAGATGACGGGCAGATGACCTTCTGAAACCTTCCCGAAAAGGGGACACGAGGGATAAAAGATGTTGATAAAGGGTTCGAGGAGATATAATCTCAGACATAATACAGAGAGGGCAGAGCAGCCCGATTTCGGCAGAATGATAAACGGACAGGGCGTGGGAAAAGTCTCGCAGCTGAGATACGGGATATGCCGTATGAGCTTCAACGGCTGCGAGGTCATAGCCGTCCACAACGCCCTTGTGTACCTGAAAAAGCCATGTCCGCTGGGCGAGATAGCTTTTTATATGGAGCGCTTCCGTATGCTGCTGGGATTTTTCGGTTGCAATGCCTATAAAATAGGGAAAGCGCTCACGCACTTCGGTGCGGAGTATGAGCGCGTAAAGGACGTGTCCGATGCAAAGGCGTTCATTGTCACATTCTGGACGAAAAGACCGTTCCTGTCGTCTATACACACTGTATTCTGCGTCCGTGAGGGCAGCAGCATAAAGGTGTACAACAGGTATAACGGCTGTTCGGTCGCGCAGATGTGCGGAAGCTTTGAAGAAGTCGTCGGAAAGCGCCCTCCCATAGCGATATATAAGATCAGTTGAGAGTTGAAATATGGAAGGAAAAGTATAATAAAGCCGTTAGCCGTCAGCACTTAGCCGAAATTTTTCGCCGAAGGCGGCACATTGGCTAATAGCTAACAGCTAAAGGCTGAACAACTCTCAACTTTCAACTCTAAACTTACGTAAGAAGGAGACTATTGATGGCAAAATTGTTCGGGACCGACGGTCCGAGAGGTATTGCGGTGACCGACCTCACCTGCGAGCTTGCTATGCAGACGGGAAGAGCTGCGGCGCTGGTGCTTGCGAAGAAGGACGGCGGAAAAACTAAAATACTTATCGGCAAGGACACGAGACTTTCCTCAGATGCGCTGGAAGCGGCGGTATGTGCGGGGATATGCTCTGTGGGCGCGGACGCTGAACTGCTCGGAGTAGTCCCCACGCCTGCACTTGCGCGGCTTATCGTGAAATACGGTGCAGACGGCGGTATAATGATATCAGGCAGCCATAACAGTGCCGAGTATAACGGTCTGAAGCTTTTTTCCGCTAAGGGGCATAAGCTCATGGAAGAAGCCGAGGACGAGATTGAAAGACTGGTGCTGAATGCTCCCGAGGAGATGAAGCTCTGTTCCCATGAGGAAGTGGGACGGGTCATACACGGGGAAAATGCTGCTGATGAATATATTGACCTCATAAAGGAAGCGGTCGGAACAGACCTGAACGGTCTGAAGGTCGCAATCGACTGCGCCAACGGCTGTGCTTCACATACAGCCGAAAAGCTGTTCACAGCTCTTGGCGCACAGGTGCTTGTCATAGCTGACAAGCCCGACGGTACGAATATCAACAAAGACTGCGGAAGCACCCATATCCACCGCCTTATGGAGTATGTTGTGGAGCAGGGCTGCGACTGCGGACTTGCTTTCGACGGCGACGCAGACCGATGTATAGCCGTTGACGAGAAAGGCTGCATAATCGACGGCGACAGGCTCATAGCCATATTCGCCGAAGATATGAAAGCTCAGGGCAGGCTTGAAGGCGATACAGCCGTAATAACTGTCATGAGCAGTCT
>CACZEJ010000068.1 GCA_902780115.1 Ruminococcus flavefaciens
CTTGCAGGAACCCGTCCGAGAGGAAAGACGGAGGCTGAGGACAAGGAGCTTGAAGAAGGACTTCTCCGCGACGAGAAGGAGCTTGCAGAGCATAATATGCTGGTAGACCTCGGACGTAACGACCTTGGAAAGATAAGCAAGTTCGGCAGCGTACAGGTGGAAAAGCTCCACAGCATCGAGCGCTACTCACACGTTATGCACATCGGCTCAACAGTCCGCGGCGAGATACGCGAGGAGTTCGACGGACTTGACGCTGTAAGCGCAGTACTTCCCGCAGGAACACTTTCAGGTGCTCCAAAGATAAGAGCCTGCCAGCTCATTGCAGAGCTTGAGAACAACAAGCGCGGAATTTACGGCGGCGCTATCGGCTACATCGACTTCACGGGAAACCTTGATACCTGTATTGCGATCCGTATCGCCTACAAGAAGAACGGCAAGGTATTCGTAAGAAGCGGTGCAGGCATCGTTGCGGATTCAGTTCCCGAAAAAGAATATCAGGAGTGTATAAACAAGGCTGCGGCTGTAGTGAATGCACTTAAACTTGCAGGGGAGGAAGAATTATGATACTTCTCATTGATAACTACGACAGTTTTTCGTATAATCTCTACCAGCTCGTCGGTGAGCTTTGTCCCGATATCAAGGTCATAAGAAATGATGAGATGACCGTTGAGGAGATCGAGAAGCTTGCTCCCGACAAGATAATCATTTCTCCGGGACCGGGCAGACCCGAGGACGCAGGCATAATAATAGAAGCTGCAAGGACAGTATGCAGGAAGATACCTACTCTCGGAGTATGTCTCGGACATCAGGCTATATGCGCAGCTTACGGCGCAACAGTTACTTATGCAAAGGAGCTTATGCACGGCAAGCAGTCCGTAATAAGCTTTATGAACAACAGCCCGATATTCAAGGATATCGACGAGGGAGCTCCCGTTGCGAGATATCATTCTCTTGCAGCCGACGCAAGTACGCTTCCCGATTGTTTCGAGGTAACAGCTCTTGCCGATGACGGCGAGGTAATGGCTGTTCAGCACAAGGAGTACCCGATATACGGAGTGCAGTTCCACCCTGAGTCGATAATGACTCCCGACGGAAGGACTATGCTGAAGAACTTCATAGACCTCTGATGATATCATGGGCATGAAATTGGAAAAGGTCGTGCCGTGGGGCAGAAATATCGGCGAATACAGGTCGATGTTCCTGCTTGACGACGACGATATGAAAAAGAAGATAGCAGGCTTCGGAGACGGTCCTGCGAGCTTTAACTGTCAGGCTTCGGCGCAGGGAGCTGATATCACTTCCTTTGATCCAACATACAGCTTTTCCGCGGAGCAGTTCAGAAAACGCATAGGCGAGGTAAGAGATATCATCATCTCGCAGATGCGTGAAAATGCGGAAAATTACGTATGGGACAGGATAAAGAGCGTTCAGGAGCTTGAAGGTATCCGTATGTCGGCAATGGATATGTTTCTTGACGACTTTGAACGCGGAAAAGCCGAGGGCAGATATGTCTGCCACGAGCTTCCCGACAGACTGCCCTGTGATGACGGGACGTTCGATATCGGTCTGAGCTCGCACTTTCTTCTCATGTACGATCAGCTGGGATATGACTTCCACGTCGCAGCCATAAGCGAGATGCTGAGAGTATGCCGCGAGGTCAGGATATTCCCGCTCTGCGACCTTGACGGCAACAGCTCGGAGCTTGCTGATAAGGTTATAGAGTACTTTGGAAGATCATACAAAACGGAGATCGTGAAGACCGATTATGAGTTCCAGAGAGGCGCGGATAAGCTGCTGATAATACGGAGGTGACGCGATGAAGTGTTCTTCACTTGAAGAAGTAAGAGAGAATATCGACAGGATAGACGATAATATCATCAGACTTCTTGCAGAGCGCACGGGATACGTAAAACAGGCGGCTTCATTCAAGAAGAGCGAGGACGGCGTAAGAGCTGCGGACAGAGTGGAAGCCGTTATAAACAAGGTGCGTGAAAAGGCACTGGAATACGGTGCATCACCCGATATCGCGGAAACGGTATACAGGGATATGATATCGGGATTCATAGGCATGGAATTAAAAGAGTACAGAAAATAACAGGAGGTAATCACAATGATAAAAGAAGCGATCGCAAAGATAGTAAACAAGGAAGACCTTACATATGATGAGGCTTACCAGGTAATATCCGAAATTATGGCAGGAGAGACAACTCCTACACAGAATGCAGCTTTTCTTTCAGCTCTCTCCACAAAGAGCACAAAGGCTGAGACTATTGACGAGATAACAGGCTGTGCAGCTGCTATGCGTGACGCAGCAACAAAGTTCGAGCACAACATGGATCTTCTTGAGATCGTAGGAACAGGCGGAGACAATGCTCACAGCTTCAATATCTCCACAACTTCCGCATTCGTTATCGCAGCATCAGGCATCAAGGTATCAAAGCACGGCAACCGTGCAGCTTCATCACTATCTGGAACTGCCGACTGTCTTGAAGCGCTCGGCGGCAATATCAACCTTGAACCTGAGAAGTGCAGACAGCTTCTTGAAAGCGTAGGCTTCTGTTTCTTCTTCGCGCAGAAGTATCACACTTCCATGAAGTACGTAGGACCTATCCGCAAGGAGCTTGGATTCCGTACAGTATTCAATATTCTCGGACCTCTCACAAATCCGGCTTGCCCGAATCACCATCTCCTCGGCGTATATGACAGCGTACTTCTCGAACCTGTTGCAGAAGTTCTCATGAAGCTGGGTTCAAAGAACGGTATGGTCGTATTCGGCAAGGATAAGCTTGACGAGATCTCACTGAGTGCTCCGACAGCTGTATGCGAGTACAAGGACGGCTGGATGAAGAACTATGAGATCACACCTGAGCAGTTCGGCTTCGAGCGCTGCACAAAGGACGACCTCAAGGGCGGTACTCCCGAGGAGAACGCAGCTACCACACGCGGTATCCTCGACGGCAGCATAAAGGGACACAAGCGCAATGCAGTCCTCCTTAATGCAGGTGCTGCAATTTATATCGGCGGCAAGGCTGAGAGCATGGCTGATGGTGTTAAGAAGGCAGCAGAGCTTATCGACAACGGTTCAGCTCTTGCAGCTCTTGACAAGTTCATTGCAGAGTCACAGAACTGAGGTGCGGCATGACAATTCTCGATCAGCTTGCTGACTACGCCCGCGAGCGCGTGGCTGCGGCTAAGAAAAAGCTTTCCGCAGATGACGTAAAAAAACTGGCACTTGAACTTCCGAAGGGACAGTTTGAGTTTGAAAAGGCACTTAAAAAAGACGATATCGCTTTTATATGCGAGTGCAAGAAGGCTTCTCCGTCAAAGGGGATAATCGCCGAGGAGTTCCCTTATCTTGATATCGCAAAGCAGTACGAAGCAGCAGGTGCGGACTGTATATCAGTCCTCACCGAGCCGAAGTGGTTTCTCGGAAGTGACGAATATCTCCGCGAGATAGCTTCAAACGTGAGTATCCCATGTATCCGCAAGGACTTCACAGTAGACGAGTACATGATATACGAGGCAAAGCTTCTGGGAGCAAAGGCTGTGCTGCTCATATGCTCCATACTCTCACAGCAGCAGATAAGCGAATACATCGGAATTTGTGATGAACTTGGCATATCTGCTCTCGTCGAAGCTCACGACGAAGCAGAGCTTCGCGCGGCTGTTGCTGCCGGTTCACGCATCATTGGAGTAAACAACCGCAATCTGAAGGACTTCTCAGTTGACACGGGCAACAGCCGCCGTCTTCGGGAGCTTGCTCCCGAAGATGTGAGCTTCGTTTCCGAGAGCGGCGTAAAGTCGGCAGAGGATATAAGACTTCTCCGTGAATCGGGAGTAAATGCCGTGCTTATCGGTGAAACTCTCATGAGAGCGGCTGACAAAAAGGCTAAGCTGGCAGAGCTGAAAGGATAATATGGCAAAGATAAAAATGTGCGGACTTCGCCGCGATGAGGATATCGGGTACGCAAACAGGCTTCGCCCCGACTATATCGGCTATGTTTTTGCAAAAAAAAGCAAGAGGTACGTTGAGCCTGACAAGGCGGCTGAGCTCACAAAGCTCCTTGATGCAGGGATAGTACCTGTGGGAGTATTTGTGGACTCCGACTTAGACGAGATATACAGCATCGTCAGCGCAGGTACGATCAGAGCAGTACAGCTCCACGGCAGCGAGAGCGATGAACTCATAAGACGCTTGCAGGAGAAAGGCGTTACAGTCATAAGAGCCTTCAAGGTAAAAGCTGCTGAGGATATCGCAGCCGCAAACAGTTCCTGTGCAGACTATGTACTGCTTGATTCTGGCAGCGGTTCGGGAGAAGTGTTCGACTGGTCGCTTATCAGCGGTATAGATCGGGAATACTTCCTTGCGGGAGGTCTTACCGCGGAAAATGCTGCCGAGGCGGTAAAAAAGCTTGCACCATATGCGTTGGACGCAAGCTCCTGTCTCGAAAAAGACGGCTTCAAGGACTTCGATAAAATGGCTGCCTTTGCAGAGGCAGTAAGAAATGCATAATGAAAGGATAGATATTATGTCACAGTCAAAAGGACGTTTTGGTGTTCACGGCGGTCAGTATATCCCCGAAACACTGATGAATGCGGTCATCGAGCTTGAACAGGCTTACGACCACTATAAAAATGATCCCGAATTCAACCGCGAGCTCACTGAGCTCCTCAACAATTACGCAGGCAGACCTTCGCTGCTCTACCGTGCAGACAAGCTCACAAGAGAACTCGGCGGCGCGAAGATATACCTCAAGCGTGAGGATCTCAACCACACTGGTTCGCACAAGATAAACAACGTTCTCGGACAGGCTCTCCTTGCAAAGAAAATGGGCAAGACCCGTCTTATCGCGGAGACAGGAGCAGGTCAGCACGGTGTTGCAACTGCAACAGCTGCGGCTCTTCTTGATATGGAGTGTGTAGTATTCATGGGTGAAGAGGACACAAAGCGTCAGGCGCTCAACGTTTACCGCATGAAGCTCCTCGGTGCAGATGTTATCCCCGTAAAGAGCGGAACTGCTACTCTGAAGGACGCTGTATCAGAGGCTATGCGTGAGTGGACTTCACGTATCGCAGATACACATTACTGTCTCGGTTCTGTTATGGGACCGCACCCTTTCCCGACTATCGTCCGCGATTTTCAGGCAGTAATCTCCCGTGAAGCAAGAGCGCAGATCCTCGAAGCAGAGGGCAGACTTCCCGATGCTGTTATTGCCTGTGTAGGCGGTGGTTCAAACGCTATCGGAAGCTTCTACCACTTTATCCCTGATGAGGGAGTACGTCTTATCGGCTGTGAAGCAGCAGGCAGAGGAATCGACACATTTGAGACAGCTGCAACAGTAAATACAGGAAGAATAGGCATATTCCACGGTATGAAGTCCTACTTCTGTCAGGACAAGTACGGACAGATAGCTCCTGTTTACTCTATATCCGCAGGTCTTGACTATCCTGGCGTAGGACCTGAACACGCAAATCTCCATGATATGGGCAGAGCTGAATATGTACCGATAACAGATGACGAAGCAGTAAACGCATTCGAGTATCTTTCACGTACAGAGGGCATAATCCCTGCTATCGAGTCAGCTCATGCAGTTGCATATGCTATGAAGCTTGCACCAACTATGGATAAGGACAAAATAATCATTGTAACTGTTTCGGGACGCGGCGACAAGGACTGTGCTGCAATTGCCCGTTACAGAGGGGAGGATATCTATGAGTAATATAAGAGAAGCCTTTGCTGACGGAAAGGCATTTATACCATTTATCACCTGCGGAGATCCTGACCTTGAAACTACAGCAAAGGTGGTACGCGCTGCTGCTGAAAACGGAGCTGATCTTATCGAGCTGGGAATACCTTTCTCAGACCCGACAGCTGAGGGACCTGTTATTCAGGGAGCCAATATCCGTGCTCTTGCAGGCGGAGTAACAACAGACAAGGTCTTCGAGCTTGTCAAGGAGCTTCGCAAAGATGTAAAGATTCCGTTTGTATTCATGACATACGCAAACGTAGTATTTTCATATGATGCAGAGAGATTTATGGCAAGATGCTGCGAGTGCGGCGTTGACGGCATAATCCTTCCCGATCTTCCTTTCGAGGAGAAGGAGGAGTTCTCGGCAGTTGCAAAGCAGTACGGAGTTGACCTTATATCGCTTATCGCACCTACATCTGATAATCGTATCGCAATGATCGCAAAGGAAGCAGAGGGCTTCATATACATAGTATCGAGCCTTGGCGTTACAGGTGTAAGAAGTGAGATAAACACGAACATCGGCGACATCGTAAAGGTTATCCGAGAGAACACAAACGTGCCTTGTGCTGTTGGTTTTGGTATCTCGAAGCCTGAGCAGGCAAAGGCAATGGCAGCTATCTCCGACGGAGCGATCGTAGGTTCAGCTATTATCAAGATACTTGAGAAGTACGGCAAGGACGCAGCACCATACGTAGGTGAATACGTAAAGGAAATGAAGAACGCTGTTATCAGCGAATAATTAGCAGGGAACGCCGAAAGGCGTTCCCTGTTTTGGATTCGGAATAAAATGTGTCAGCTGATGCGTACATGAAAAATAATACGAATCAATTGTAGGGGCGGCATTCCGCCGCCCGCAAACTGAAATAAACGTAGGGACGACCATTGGTCGTCCGCTAATAATAAAAAATGGGCGGATAATATCCGCCCTTACATTTTGATTCAAATATATTCGTAACGCCGCTCACATAAGATAGTCTGTACCGAAGCGCATAGCGAGCTGGTCGCAGAGCACAAGAGCGGTGATGCTGTCGGCAACGACTCTTGCACGGTGAACGATAGCAGGGTCGTGTCTGCCCTTTATCTGGAGAGAGGTATTTTCCATCGTGTTGATGTTGATAGTCTGCTGCTCCTTGTAGATAGACGGAGTAGGCTTTATTGCAGTCCTGAAAAGTACAGGCAGACCAGTTGTTATGCCGCCGAGTATGCCGCCGTTATTGTTGGTGGAGCTGCTGATCTTTCCGTTTTCGCTGTTGAAGTTGTCGTTGCACTCGCTTCCCAGCATATCGGCTGCGGCAAAGCCTGCGCCGAACTCCACGCCCTTGACTGCGGGGATAGCGAAAAGAGCATGAGCGAAAATACTTTCGAGAGTGTCGAACCAGGGCTCGCCAACGCCTGCGGGAAGTCCTGTAACGATAGTTTCGAGCCTGCCGCCAACGCTGTCGCCGTCTTCCTTTGCAGCGGTTATGGCAGCCTGCATAGCGTCTGCCTTTGCGCTGTCGAGAACAGCGAATTCAATGGAGTTGAGCTGTTCGATATCGGCGTCGATATTATTGAAGCTGCGGTCGTAAACTCCGCCGCAGGAGAGTATATGTGTAGCTATTTTTATTCCTTTTGCGCGGAGAGCACTTATTGCAACTGCTCCTGCTGCAACGATGCCTGCGGTTATTCTTCCCGAGAAATGACCGCCGCCGCGGAAATCCTGAAAGCCGTGGTATTTCATCTGAGCAGAGAAGTCTGCGTGACCCGGGCGAGCCTTGTAAGCGAGTTCGCCGTAGTCCTTGCTTCTTGTGTCCTGATTTTCTATGATGAACGTAATGGGAGTTCCTGTGGTCTTGCCGTTAAAAACTCCGCTGACTATCCTGACTTTATCTGCTTCGCGCCTTGCCGTAGAGAGCGCGCCTATAGACTGGCGGAGCTTCATCTGCTGTTCGATAAATCCCTCATCAACGGGGATACCTGCTGCCATTCCGTCGAGGACAGCGCCGATAGCTTCTCCGTGACTTTCACCGAATAAAGTAATGGAAACGCTTGAACCGAAGGTATTTTTCATTTTTACCTCTCCTTTGAACCGATTAAAGCTCCGATATCAAGCGAAAATAACATCAGAGCACTCTTAAATTATACCACTATAACCGGTTTGTGTCAACACGTTAATTTAACAGTTTACAGACGCAAAGCGATAAAGTAAATGGTGATTTTGTATAGCTGTCAAACGCCTTTTTTGTCTAATAGTACGTCATTGACTTTGACGATATATCGTGATATAATCAAATTCAGAGGATTTGGTTTAACGGAGTTGATCTTATGGACATAAAGAATTTTTACAATGGTGATGAGTTTGCTGCATATGAATATTTCGGCGCTCATCTGAGTGATAAGGGGACTGTTTTCCGCACCTATGCACCGAATGCATCTGCGGCAGCGGTCATAGGTGATTTCAGCGGCTGGGAGGATATCCACATGAAGCCTGTTGGCGACGGCAGAATGTACGAGATAACGGTGCCCGAGGCTAAAGAGGGAATGCGCTATAAGTATCGAATTTACGACAGTAAGGGGAATTTTATCGACCACTGTGACCCCTACGGATTTGGTATGGAGGTGCGTCCGGGAACTTGTTCCGTGATAAGAAGTATCAAGGGATTTGAGTTCACTGACGCAGAGTGGCTGAGAAACCGTTCGGACTGTCGTGATAAGGCACTGAATATATATGAGGTGCATCTTGGCTCATGGAAAAGGCGCTCAGATGAGGACGAGAACGGCTGGTACAGCTACTTGGAGATAGCTGACGAGCTCATAGACTATGTATGTGAATTCGGCTACAATTATATCGAGCTGATGCCCCTCAGCGAGCACCCCTGCGACGAATCCTGGGGATATCAGTGTACGGGATTCTTTGCGCCAACTTCACGTTACGGCACTCCGAAGGAGCTTATGGAGTTCGTGAATAAGTGCCATGAGCGCGGCATCGGAGTAATAGTTGACTTTGTTCCCGTGCATTTTGCAGTTGACCACTATGCCCTTACTGAATATGACGGCACTAAGCTGTATGAGTATCCCAGCGATGACATTGGCTATAACGAATGGGGAAGCCGCAACTTCAACCATTCAAAGGGGGAAGTGCGCTCGTTTATACAGTCCGCAGCCGATTACTGGCTCAGCGTTTATCACTTTGACGGT
>CACZEJ010000069.1 GCA_902780115.1 Ruminococcus flavefaciens
TCAGGTATAGTGTTGAGCTCTTTAAGAAGCTCGCCGCACTTCTCCTCGGTCATTTCTCCGCGGGCAACAGCGAACTGCATTGCAAGGAGATAGCCTGCTATGAGCTGAGTGCTGTATGCCTTTGTTGTAGCAACAGATATCTCAGGACCTGCAAGTGTATAGAATACATTATCTGCTTCACGAGCGATGGAAGAACCGACAACGTTTACGATTCCAAGTGTCTTGATTCCCTTATCCTTAGCCTCTCTGAGAGCAGCAAGGCTGTCAGCTGTCTCGCCCGACTGGCTTATTATAACAACGAGGCTGTCCTTTATAAGGGACATTTTTCTGTATCTGAATTCGGAAGCAAGCTCAACTCTTACAGGTATCGAAGTGAAGTCCTCGATAACATACTGAACTGCCATACCTACATGATATGCACTTCCGCAGGCAACGATATAGATCTGGCTGATCTTCTTCATTTCATCATCTGTGAGTCCGATATCCGAGAAGTCAATCTTGCCGTTCTTGATCACTGAGTTTATTGTATCACGAACTACCTTAGGCTGCTCGTGTATCTCCTTGAGCATAAAGTGCTCGTAGCCGCCCTTTTCAGCTGCCTCAGCGTCCCACTTGATCTCTGTAAGGGGCTTTTCGATCTCCTCACGGTCAATGTTATAGAAAGTAACAGCGCCCTTTACGAGCTTTGCGATTTCCATATTGCCGATATAGTATACATTTCTTGTATATTTAAGTATAGCAGGAACGTCAGAAGCTACGTATGTTTCGCCGTTTGCGATACCGATTATCATAGGGCTGTCCTTGCGGGCAGTATATATCTCGCCGGGGTAGTCCTTGAACATTACAGCAAGGGCATATGAACCTCTGATTCTTATCATTGCTCTTGCAATGGAATCAACAGGACCAAGACCGTACTTCTTGAAGTAGTAGTCGATAAGCTTAACAGCTACTTCCGTATCTGTCTGAGACTTGAACGAGTAACCGCTCTTGCTGAGCTTCTCGCGGAGCTCCTGATAATTCTCGATAATGCCATTGTGTACAGCAACGACATTCTCGTCGTCACTTGAATGAGGATGTGCGTTAAGTGCAGAAGGTTCGCCGTGTGTAGCCCAACGGGTGTGACCGATTCCGCAGTCGCCTTTTACTGCGCTTCCGTCATTTGTCATTTCTTTGAGGACTTTGAGTTTTCCCTTTGCCTTGACAACTTCAACTTCCTTTTCACCGTCACGTACAGCTATTCCTGCTGAATCGTATCCTCTGTATTCAAGCTTTGAAAGTCCGTCAAGCAGTATAGGTGCTGCCTGAGTGCTTCCTGTAAAGCCAACTATTCCGCACATAAAATGTTTCCTCCATATATTTATTCTTGATATATACGATAGTCATACGATAGATATATTATGACACATTACATTTATTATATATCAAATAATTAGCTTTGTCAATCATAAACAAATATTTAAAATTTTTGCATGGTCGCAATATAATTTGTTTAAAATCATTTATGCGTCCAACAAAAAACAGGCGAGCATTTTTGCTCGTCTGTTTTTATGTACTTATTTAACGATATCGTCATCAGTAAACGGATCGCCGCACTCAGGACAGAACTTAGGAGGATTCTTAGGATCCTCAGGCTCCCAGCCGCACTTATCGCACTTATAGAGAGGTGCTCCTGCCGGCTTTGGCTTTCCGCACTCTGAGCAGAACTTGCCCTTGTTTACATGACCGCATTCACATACCCAGCCATCGGGTGTGAGCTGAACAGGCTTTGGCTTTCCGCAGGTGGAGCAGAATTTTCCTGTATTTACAGCACCGCACTCGCAGGTCCATGAATCAGCTGATGCAGCAGCAGGTGCAGCAGGAGCCTGCGGCATCTGAGCAGCCTGATTCTGCTGAGCCATATTGAACAGTCCTTGTGCGTTCATGCCGCCTGCCTGATTAGCCATTCCCATTCCGAAGAGTCCCATTGCAGCACCGTTAGGATTCTTTGCAGCATTCTGCATAGCCTGTGCCTGTGCTTCAACGAGAGTAGCAGCAGCATTGCCCGGATCGCGGTTCCATGCTCTGTCTTCAAATTCCTGAATTCTCTTGGTGTCTTCATCAGAGATAGTTGCGGAATTGATATTGACTGTCCAGATCTTAAGACCTCTCTTCTCCTTCCAGATCGGATCGACCTCTGTCTCCATTGCAGCCTTAACTTCTCTCTGTCTGCCGGGGAGCTCATCATATCTGATACCCGAAGCAGATATTGCAGCAAATGCAGGCTGGAGAGAATCGAGGAACTCGCTCTTGAGCTGGTTGTCGAGCTCTGAACGTCTGAACTGATCTGTTACGTTGCCGCATACATTTACATAGAAAAGAACAGGGTCAGCGATCTTGTAGGAATAGATACCGTTGCAGCGAACGCCGACTGTGAAGCTTCTTCCCAGATCCTGATATGTCATTCTGAACGGAACAGGATTCTGTGTTCCGAATTTATTGTCGAGTATCTCCTTCATATTGAAGTAGTATATTCTCTGATCCTTTGCAGCTGTACCGCCGTGCTTGATACGATCCCACATTTCCTTGAAGGTCTCTTTAAGACCTGCACCGAATGTGCTTGAGAAGATGCTTGGCGAAGTACCTGTTTCATATTTATATATACCCGGCTGTGTAGCGATCTCTGTTACCATGCCCTGATCGACCATTATCATAGCCTGACCTTCATGTACAACGATACCGCTTCCGTCTGATATAACATTTTCGTTACCCTTTGTATTGGAAGAATGCTTTCCAAGCTGCTTCTTACCTCTTACAACAAGTACATCTGAAGGAATTGATTCGCAGACGAAGAATTCCTGCCATGTATCAGCGAGAGTTTGACTTGCTCCTACGAGAGCTGCCTGAATAAGACCCATAATTATAGCTCCTTTCGGGAAATAATCCCTATAAAAAATGATATTAAACGGAAAATTGGCTTTTTTCCGTCAAAAATATGTCAGCATTCCACTAACACACTGTCATTATAACATATTTACGGATAAAATGCACTACCTTTTTATCAAATTTTTACCCATCAATATATATTTTTTTATTTTAACTAATATTATTTCCATTCTTTCCAAACGTCAGGGCAGTAACCTATTGTCGCTTTCTTTCCGTTCCTTACAATAGGAGTTCGTATAACCTGGGGGTTATCGAGGATCTTTTCTTCCTTATCATCGTCTGACAAATAGTTAAGAAGTGCAAGGAGATCCTTGTCTTTGTGAGCGTCGTTTATCATTTTGTCGAGACCTCCGACAGCCTGCTTCACGCTGTTGAACTCGCCCTTGCTCATGCCTTTTTCCTTCATATCTATGAACTGGAACTTCACACCGCGTTCCTTGAAATAACGTTCTGCTTTTTTGCTGTCAAAGCATTTTTTTGTTCCGAATATCTGTATATTCATTATCAGTCCTCCTCTATTACAAAAGCTGCATCCATATTTTCTGAAGTACGTGTCAGTTCAAATTCAATGCTGTGGAGATCAAGACCGTTCTGTGCGAAATATATGCGCATAGCCGTAAAGCGTGAGAACATTGGAATCTCGGTCGTATACGAAACAGGTTTGCCGTCTGTACCGTTCCATGTCATCGTACCGCTTGCAGTTCCCATTGTGAAAAGGGTTATGGGTATCTGTGCAAGAGCGCTCTGCGTGGACGATGCTGTTACAGTGACCTTGTACCAGCCCATTGTCGCAAGTGTAAGGGCGAAGGAGTAATTTTGTCCCTTCACGCTTTTAACTCCATTCAGGTCGATCTTCAGCTTTTTATCAATATCGTAAAATACTACGGGCTCGTCAGAGATCTCCGCTCCGTCTTGTCTGTTGATTATTTCGACGGTATCCTCCTCACCTGCCATACGTTTAAGAGCCTTCGTGCCAAGAAGGAAGCCGAGGATATTAGCTGCATTACGCTGTAATTCAGCTCTTGTGAGCTTACCGTTTTCAAGGGCGGACATAATGCCTTCATCAACACATGAACTGTCGGAGCAGACCATATACACATCATTCTGCGCCCGAGCCATAGGAGCGTAAAAGCTTCTTTCAGGTTTTCCGCCGCGGTAATTGACATTTGCCCACCAGTCGGTCATCGTAAAGCCTTTGAATCCCCACTCATTGCGGAGAATAATAGTGTTCAGGTCGTAGTTTCCTGCCGTCCAGAGCCCGTTGACAGCGCCGTATGTGGTCATGATCGAATCGGCGTTTCCTTCCTTGACAGCTATTTCGTAGCCTTTGAGATATATCTCACGAAGTGCTCGTTCAGAAGCTGCCGAATCAAGTGAATGTCTGTTTTTCTCCTGATTGTTTGCGCAGAAGTGCTTGACCGTTCCTGTAACGCCGACCTTATGAAGTCCTCTGAGCTCAGCTGCTGCCATGTGACCTGTGAGATAAGGATCTTCGGAAAAATACTCAAAATTTCGTCCATTGAGTGGGTGGCGGTGGATATTCATTCCCGGTCCGAGAAGACAATCGACCTTATTTGCAGTCATTTCCGTTCCCATGAACTCGAAGAGCTCCTCAATAAGCTCTCTGTTGAACGTAGATGCTATAAGAGTACCGTTCGGAAGGCTGAACGCTTTTGTTCCGCAGTCAAGTCTCATGCCTGAGGGACCGTCGGAGCAGCAGGCAGCTGGAATGCCGAATTCATTGAGCTTGTCCGAAACACCGCCAAAAGCAGAAGCTGTACCCGCAGTTACGCGAGGACTTCCCATACCTTCGCCGCGTATGATACACGAAAGATCATACGCGGAAAGCTGAGCGATGAACTCATTCATCGTATTCTTTCCGTTTCTGACATCAATGAGCTTGATGCCTTTATCTCCTGTATACGGTATTTCGGCAGGCATACCCTCCGCAAGTCTTTTTGCTTCATCGACCTTGCTGAGGGGAGCTTTTTCCTTGATATAAGACAGTTCATCTCCGCTGCGTACAGCTTTTATGCGCTCAAAATCCTCAACAGGCGCAAGAGCCTGCGAGCAGCGCTGCACAACGATTTTTTCGGGCAGCTCCTTCGTGAACACAGGAGACGCCGAACGAACATCTGAACCTAAACAGAAATTATACTTTCCTTCTTCAAGTATCCAGCAATATGGCTCTCCTGCTGCTCCCGAGTCATCATACGAAGCGATATCACTCATCTTTACTACGATACTGAGATCCTGAGCTTCATCGGGTAAAAGCTCCTTAGTCTTTGCAAATCCGCACAGAACTCTTGCCGGCTGTCCCAGTGTGCCCTGCGGCTTCTCAACGTACAGCTGAACGACTTCCTTTCCTTTGCGGCTGCCTGTATTAGTGACCTTAACATTGAATGTCAGTATATCGTTTCCGCTTACAGAAGACGTCTCAATGCTGAAAGTTGTATATGAAAGTCCGAATCCGAAGAGATACAGCACATTGTCCTTAGCAAAAGACTCGAACCAGCGATAACCGACAAAAATGTCCTCTGTATAGCAATTTCTTGCCTTGTTGCCGAAATACGGATCCGAAGGGTAATCTGACACCTTTTTTGCAATGGTATCGGGAAGCTTTCCCGATGGACTTGTTTTGCCTGTAAGAACGTCCGCCGTTCCGGTTCCGCCTGTCATACCGCCCTGCCATACAAATAGCAGAGCATCAGGCGATGTGCTTTCGATGTCGTTCAGGTCTATAAGTCCGCCCACATTGAGCAGCACTATTACCTTATCGAAATGAGCTCTTACTTTTTTCAGCATATCAAGCTCGACAGACGTAAGAAGATACGAGCCCTCTTCTGCGCGTGCGTCCTGTTCCTCGCCTGCTGTTCGTCCAATTATAACAACAGCTTTGCTGCTTACAGACGCAGCCTTCTTCACAACGTCGTCGTCAAGGGGCATTTCCTTCTGTGACCACGGTTCTGCGCCCCAGCCTTCGCCAAGCTCGTATGGGTTCTCTTCGTCCCATTTGCGATAGATTTCCAGAAGTTCCTCGTTGATCTTTACTCCTGCTTCGAGGAGACCGTCGAGGATACCTGTGACCTTAGTCACATTTACCATTCCGCCTGAACCGGTACCGCTTTTATAATAATGAAGCTGTATGCGTCCGAAGACGGAAACAGTCTCATTTACATCAAGCGGAAGAGCACCGCCTTCATTTTTAAGCATAACGATGCCCTCGGAAACTGTCTGTGCAGCTTTTTCCAGATATTTGTTCCAATCAAGTATTCTTTTCATAGCTATTACCTCACTGTGAAAAAATTTTTGGTAATGATATTATATCAAATTTCACACAATAATTCAAGCAGTTTGTTCAAATCTACACAAAAAGTTTATAAAATAAAACTGACGAGACAGATGTCCCGTCAGTTATTTATATCTATATCAGCCGAAATATCTCTTGAGAAGTCCCTCGAAAGCCTTGCCGTGACGAGCTTCATCTTTTGCCATTTCATGAACTGTATCATGTATAGCATCAAGGTTGAGTTCCTTAGCTCTCTTTGCAAGCTTGAGCTTTCCTTCTGTAGCGCCATGTTCAGCAGCTACTCTCTTTTCAAGGTTTTCCTTTGTGGAAGCAGAAAGAACCTCACCGAGAAGCTCAGCAAACTTTGCAGCGTGCTCTGCTTCTTCATATGCTGCCTTTTCCCAGTAAGCACCGATCTCAGCATAACCTTCTCTGTATGCAACTCTTGCCATTGCAAGATACATACCTACTTCCGAACATTCGCCGTTGAAGTTAGACCTGAGTCCTTCAATGATCTCAGTATCTGTTACAGCCTTAGCAACGCCAAGTTCATGCTCACAGGCAAATACAAGGTTGCCACCCGTTTCCTTCTCGATGAACTTAGAGCCTGGAACTCCGCACTGCGGACATTTCTCAGGTGGTGCATCTCCTTCGTGTACATAGCCGCAAACCGGACATACATATGTTTTCATAATCTTTTACCTCCGTAGTGTTTTTTTATAAGAGCCCCGTGAAAACAACTGCTTTCACATACGGGACAGTTATACAGTGTGCTTTACTCTGTCGTGTTCTTCCGCGCGTTTACCGTTGTTGAAGCGGTCAAGCGTACCAACGAGATAGCCTGTTATCCTTCTGATCCTGTCGAAAGGTATATCCTTCGCAAAATCATATTTAAGGTCTACGTATTCTCCATCGATCTTAACAGTCATTCCAATGATCTCTCTGTCGCTGTATTTCTGCTTGCCGTAATCAATGTAAGCATTGATCTCGTCCTGAGAGAGCTGTTCACCGATAACATTAATCTTCATTGTTTTGACCTCCATACAAAATAGTGTTGACATTTGTCGTAATATATTGTATCATAAAGTAAGCAAAAAATCTGTTGCAATTGCAACACGGGAGGTATTTTTTATGTTGCCTGAGGATAATATATTATTCAAGGGAATAGATCAGTCCGACTGCCGCCGCATGATATCCTGCTTCAATGCAGATATTAAAACCTTCAGGACAGGGCAGAAAATAATGGACTATTCCGACAATCCCGATAAACTTGGCGTTGTTCTCAGCGGTACAGCTGTTATGGTAAGGTATGATATAAACGGAGTCCGCTCCATTATGGAATCACTTGATGAGCAGAGCATATTCGGCGTGTATTTTACGTTTACCGCCTCTCAGAGAAGCGGTATCGAGATAGTAGCCGAAACTGAATGCAATGTGATGTTCGTAAAGCGTTCAGAGATCACGAAAAGATGTGAAAAAGCCTGTCAGTGTCATTCAAAGGTCGTCGAAAACCTGCTTCAGCTCATGTCGGAAAAGGCAATATCCCTGAACGAGCGCATTGAGGTGCTCAGCCAGCGAACTATCGAGGAAAAGCTCATAAGCTGCCTGAGCATAATCGAGGAGAAAACTCCCAACGGAAAAGCTCCGCAGATACCGTTTTCAACGACTGCCCTTTCGGATTACCTCTGCGTCAACAGAAGCGCTTTGCAGCGTGAAATAACCCGCTTGAAAAATAATGGAGTGCTTACTATTTCAAAGAGAAAATTCAAGCTTATGAGAAATCGTGACTCTGACAATTGACACGCATATATATGTGTGATATAATAATCTTTGTATTTTATTTGAAAGGAACAAAACATATTATGATCTGGGAAATAATCAAAACAATCATTCTCGGTATTGTCGAAGGAATCACGGAATGGCTTCCTATAAGCAGTACGGGACATCTTATCCTTGTAGGAGAGTTCCTTAAACTCGATCAGTCCGATGATTTCAAGGAAATGTTCGATGTCGTCATTCAGTTTGGTGCAATTATGGCTGTAGTAGTCATTTTCTGGAAAAAACTGTGGCCCTTCGGAAAAGAAGGAAACGCTCACCCGCTGAACAAAACTCCGTTCGGAAAAATGGTAAAGACAGATATATTTACTATGTGGTTCAAGGTTCTCGTAGCCTGCATACCTGCTATATTAGTGGGAATGCCTCTCGATGACTGGATAGATGAGCATCTTTACAATCCTTGGACTGTTGCCATAGCACTTATAATATTCGGTGTTGCATTCATTATCGTTGAGAACTGGAACAAGGGAAAAAAGCCAAAGGTAAACACCATTGCAGAGCTTACATATAAAGCAGCTTTCATAATCGGTATATTCCAGCTTATCGCAGCCCTCTTCCCAGGAACATCACGTTCGGGCGCAACTATAGTAGGTGCCCTGCTCATCGGTGTATCCCGTACAGTTGCAGCTGAGTTCACATTCTACCTTGCTATTCCTGTAATGTTCGGCGCAAGTCTCCTCAAGCTCGTAAAGTTCGGCTTCGGCTTCAGCGGAAGTGAGCTTGCAGTACTGTTAACAGGTATGGTCGTTGCATTTGTAGTATCTGTTTTCGTTATCAAGTTCCTCATGGACTACATAAAGAAGCACGATTTCAAGGTATTCGGCTGGTACAGAATAATCCTCGGAATACTTGT
>CACZEJ010000070.1 GCA_902780115.1 Ruminococcus flavefaciens
CAGGAGCGGCATCATAAGCGGCGAAGCTGCGGATATGCTGCGCGGAAAGGGCTTCGACGCTTACGACCTTCAGGGCGGCTATGTGGAGTGGCTGAGACTGAAAATGGAGAACAGACAGGTCACGGAAGCCGTAGAACTCAGCCTGCGCAAGAAATTCAAGAAGTCTATATGGTGCAAGTTCACCAAGGCTATCAACGAGTACGAGCTGGTGCAGCCCGGGGACAAGATAGCTGTCTGTATATCGGGCGGCAAGGACTCCATGCTCATGGCGAAGCTCTTTCAGGAGCTGAAACGCCACGACAAGTTCCCCTTCGAGGTGGTGTTCCTCGTTATGGATCCCGGATACAGTCCCGAAAACCGCAGAGTTATCGAGGAGAATGCCCGTTCTATGTCCATACCCGTGGAGATATTCGAGTCGGATATCTTCGAGTCTGTATACAATATTGAGAAGAACCCCTGCTACATCTGTGCGCGTATGAGGAGAGGCTACCTCTACAGCCACGCAAAGGCTCTGGGCTGCAACAAAATAGCTCTGGGCCATCACTTCGACGACGTTATCGAGACTATCCTCATGGGTATGCTCTACGGCGGACAGGTGCAGACCATGATGCCGAAGCTCCACAGCACCAATTTCGAGGGCATGGAGCTTATCCGCCCCATGTACCTTATCCGCGAGGCTGAGATAAAGCACTGGCGCGACTACAACGATCTCCACTTCATACAGTGTGCCTGCAAGTTCACCGACACCTGCACCACCTGCGACCCCGACGGCAGAACAGTTTCAAAGCGCATGGAGATAAAGAATCTCATCGCCGAGCTGAAAAAGGTCAATCCGCAGGTGGAGAAGAATATCTTCCGCAGTGTCGAGAACGTCAATGTGAATACGGTCATCGCCTATAAGGACAACGAGGGCGTTCATCGCTTCACCGATCGTTACTAAGAACTAAGAGCTAAGAGTTGAGTAGTATTGTAGGGGCGCTGGTCATGCGTCCCTACAATTTGTTTCATGTTACGTTTCACGCTGCTGTGACGGTGTCGGGGGCTCTCAAAGACCGTCACGACCGTCACGACCGTCACGGCAGCGTGACGCAAAACAGAAAATCCTGTAAGGGCAATGACAGAGCTTTACTCTTACTTGTACAGTGTAGTTATACAATACTAACTCATATGAGCATTAGAAGTACTGGTATGTGCTTTTTCTGATATTATCTTCTGGAAATTCATCTTTTCAGCAAAACATGAATTAATCGAACTGCCCCTGTATTTCGGTCAATGTTATACAGTATGACGTTTATATGATTACAAATATTCTGATGTTGCATTTGGCATATCATGCTGTAAGCGAGTACGTTTAACGACTACATAAAGAGTGAGCGCGTGGAACAAGCGACAACGGGGCAAGGGTGCAGCGTCACGCTGCCGTGACGGTCGTGACGGTCGTGACGGTCTTTTAGAGCCCCCGACACCGTCACAAGCTGAGCCAGCTTGACCGCTGCCCCGTTGACGCTTGGCGCGGAGCCCGCGCTGCCTTGCTCCGTTGTCGCTCGGCGCGGAGCCCGCGCTGCCTTGCTCCGTTGTCGCTCGTAAACTCGCTCACTCTGTACGAAAAACTTAATCTGCTTTCGCTTACGGCACGATTTGTATCATGAATCTTGCCAAAAAAAGAAAAGGGCGGAAGATTCCGCCCAAAAACATTGTATCATGTTATAAATATTTAAATCCGTCCGCGACAGCGTAAACAATAATTACGCAGCTCGCGTTATTTCCAGAAGATGATGATGTCTTCTGCGTAGTCGATAAGGCGTGGGAAGCGCTTCATCAGTGTGCCTTCGTCCCAGTTAAAGCACATTCCGATGATGAAAACCATTGTCAGCACCATTGATGCTGCGGTAAGGATATATCTGCGCTTGTGTGCAGCAGGCTTTGGAAGACTGCGGAATATACCTATCATTGCAGCAAGTGTCATAAGCGGCATGATATCGAAAATATAGTGCGTTATGAAGCCGCCGAGGCAGAAATCTGCCCACGCAAGAGCGGCTGAAAGTCCGAAGCATATGGTCAGGAGATATCTTCTGTGGCGGTCGGCAAGCTCCTTGCTCTTTGGAGCGAATGCGGCAGGCTGGAGAAGCACACCGCAGAATATTGCAGGGAGCGTAAGAGCTCCGAAGCCGACAGCTGCGTATATATATGAGCCGTAGTTATCAAGTCCGTTCATACCTGTTTCAAAGAACGGGAAAGTGCTCTTTGACTTTGGCAGCTGCAAGAAGTAGTGATACAGTGCCGCAGGAAGATTTGAAAGGCGGAGCTTGTTTGCGTGGATATCGCTTACTGTGAGCTGATATGCCGCACCGAAATCAAACGGCGAGCCGAAACGAGCAGCGTTGTACTTCATAATAAGTGCAGCTCCGATCATCAGCGGTACCGTGAAGCAGCCTGCAAGTCCGAGGCGGTATGCGAGCTTCTCCTTTTTGTCGAGGAGAATGCTTACGAAGAAAGGCACAAGTACAGCTCCGCACAGTGCGACTGTAGGTCTTGAAGCTACCGAGAGCGTCAGGGCTGTTCCACTTATGACGAGGAGAACGGCTTTCAGCTTTTTCTTTGTGAGAGTGCAGGCTGTCATGCCTGTATAGAGGCATATCATAAGGAAGCAAAGTCCCGAGACAGTCGGCAGAGTATAGCGGTCGATCTCGTTTGCGGTCGTCCAGAAGCCCATGCAGGCTGCTGAAGTAGGCATCATGAGCAGGAGAAGCAGCAGGTTCGGCTTGATATTGAGAAGCTTCATTGCTGCGAGTATGGTCAGGCACATGAAGAGTATTCCCAGCACGGCATACAGGTTGTTTGCCATTGCCAGAGTAGGAACCTTGCCTGTTATCAGGTAATACGGATAATAGAACGTGAGAACGGGAGCAACTCCGAAGTAGCTGTAGTACTTGCCGTTATAGTATGCCAGATCCCAGTATGAGAATGTCGAGGAATTGGCTCTTTCGCTTGAATCGTAGACGTTGTTGAGAGTATCAAGATTTGCGTCAACGTCAAGGTCGAGGTAGACCTGTCCTTTTTCAAAAGCGTCGAGGGTAAGTGCGAAGGGGTCGTCGGTGTAGTAGTTCATGTTCTGCGCATCTCTGCCCTTTTGATAAGGCTCGCGGAAGCAAAGTCCCGAGAGCGTGCAGACAGCTATCATGACCGAGACTGCGATGATATGAGGACGCTTTTTGCTGTCATAGGTCAGGGCGTAAAGTCGGAACTCCTTTACAGCGACCAGAAGCAGGACGATAGCAAGCAGTATCAGGAACCTTGCATCGGAGAACTCAAAGGGGACAGCGCTGAGAAGCTTTATCTCGCTTATCTTAACGGGAGCCCTCAGACCTGAGAGCGAAAGAGTGAGAGTACCGATCTTGCCGTAGGGCGCAAATGACAGTGATAATTCGCTGTGTTTGCCGCAGGTACGCTTATGCTGAACGACGATATTTGCCTGTGCAAAGTTCTCGTCGGTCATGCCCAGTGTAACATTAAATGGCGTAGTATAGCCGTGTTCAGCTTCGGAATCGAGACTCACCGTCATTACTCTTGCTTTGGAGTCGGGTGAATACAGCACCAGATCCGTATCTGAGTTGACACGTATGCTTCCGTCGGGAAGACGTTCGGCGGTTGAGGGGAGAGATATGGAATCAGGTGATATAGTGGTGCTCAGGTTTGTGCTTGTGAAGCTCTTTCCGTTGAAGAGAACGACCTCAGCTATGAGTATCGCTGCGGTGCAGACAGCACCCTTTTTCAGAAATGCGGTAAGTCGGGGAGCATCATAGCGATTAACGAGAACAGCTCCCAGAATAACAGCACTTGTCAGGACAGTACCTAAAAGCGATATGCCGCCCTTGCTTTCCATAGTGAGGCTCATTGCAAGGGAGCTGAAAAGCAGCATACAGCACAGCAGCGTACCGCTGGCGATAATGAGCTTTTTGAAGGTCTTGCCCGTTTCAGCTGCTTTTTTCTTTGAGCTGAATTTTTTGTCACATATATTCATGACGGATAACGCGATGAACAGCATTATCGGGGGTATGATTATTGACCATAGCATATAGAATTGTCTCCTTAGATAATAATAATTGGATCATGGAAGGAAATTGAGCCCTTAGTCGTTAGCCAATGTGCCGCCTTTGGCAAATAATTAAAATAAGTGCTGTAAGCGAAAGCAGATTAACGTTTTCGTACAGAGTGAGCGAGTTTACGAGCGACAACGGAGCAAGGCAGCGCGGGCTCCGCGCCAAGCGACAACGTGGAAGCGGTTGCCCGAATGCGAGACAGGATTCTGTCTGAGCATGAGGGTATGTCGGCACAGGATTTAAGCCGACCGAGCTGGCTCAGCTCGCGGCGGGGCAAGGGGGCAGCGTCACGCTGCATTACCACGGCTTTACAGTGCCGATGATGTCATTTACGGAGGCAATTCCTTTGCTGTCAAGGAATTCGTTCATTTCTTCCACTATCTTTACGGGAGCGTATGGGTCTGTGAATATAGCTGCGCCAACCTGTACTGCGGAAGCGCCTGCCATCATAAGCTCGATAGCGTCGCGTCCCGAGGATACGCCGCCCATACCGATAACAGGGATATTTACAGCGTTTGCCACCTGCCATACCATGCGTACAGCTATAGGGAATACAGCAGGGCCGCTCATGCCGCCCACGTTGTTGCGGAGCACGGGTCTGCCTGTGTTTATGTCTATCCTCATGCCGAGGAGAGTATTTATAAGCGATACAGCGTCAGCTCCTGCTGCTTCTACAGATTTAGCGATATCGGTGATGCTGGTAACGTTAGGCGAGAGCTTTACCACGAGGGGCTTCTTGGTGACTGCACGTACTCTGCGTGTTACCTCGGCTGCCATTTCGCAGCTTGTACCGAAGGCAGCTCCGCCCTGTTTTACGTTGGGGCATGAGATGTTGAGCTCTATCATGTGAACGTCGGTATCTTCCAGCTTTGCAGCGACTTCTGCGCACTCGTCGGGAGTTGAGCCTGCGATGTTTGCGAGGACAACAAGGTCTTTTGTGAGCAGATAGGGGAGCTCAGTGTCTATGAAGTGGTCGATACCGGGGTTCTGGAGACCTACCGAATTGAGCATACCCGACGGTGTTTCGGCGATACGCGGTGCAAGATTGCCTGTGCGGAGATGCAGGGTAGTGCCCTTTGTTGCTATGCCGCCCAGTTTGCTGAGCGGGAACAGCTCCTCGTATTCTCTGCCGTAGCCGAATACTCCCGAAGCGGGGATAATTGGATTTTTGAAGTCTACACCACAGACTTTTACAGAAAGATCAGCCATTACCAGAGCACCTCCTCAGCATTGAAAACAGGACCGTCCTTGCATACATGAGCAAAATATTCTTCGTCGTTGCGCTTTGTCTTGCAGGCACAGCCGAGACAGGCTCCGATGCCGCAAGCCATGCGTTCTTCAAGGGATATCTCGCAGTATATGCCTTTTTCCTTGCATATAGCCGCGATATTTTTAAGCATTGGCATAGGACCGCAGGCGTAAACAGCGTCTATGCCGCCTTTTTCAGCAAGCTCCTTCAGCGGCTCGGTCACGAAGCCGTGTATGCCTGCCGAGCCGTCATCGGTACAGAGGATAGTCTCGGCACATGTTCTGCGGAAGTCCTCCTGCAAAATAACAGCAGAAGCGTTCCTGAATCCGCTTATGACAACAGCCTTGCTGCCGTATGCTTCGGCAAGAGGGAGCATAGGCGGATTTCCGATGCCGCCGCCTATGAGTGCGACCTTCTGGAATCCGGGGTCGATAGTGAAGCCGTGACCTAAAGGTGCGAGCATATCTATAAGATCGCCCTTGTTGAGCTCTGCGATGGCTTCTGTGCCCTCGCCGCGTATCTCGAATACTATGCGGAGAGTGCCCTTTTCCTTATCTATGCCGCAAATGGATATGGGCCTGCGGAGCGTGAAGCCCTTGGCTCTTATGTGTACGAACTGTCCTGCACTTGCAGCAGCTGCTACCTCGGGGCAAGCGATGGTAAAGCTGTATATCTGACGTGCAATGGCAGTTTTCTCTGTTATGATGAACTGTCCCTGCGTATATTTCATAACGTCCTCCTTTTTATGTGTATCATTATCCGCTGAGAGTTGATGTGACCGCAGTCGGCTGCGCAGCATTCAACTCTGGACTTTTTTGTTTCAAAAAATCATACATAAACATTATACTATTAATAATGCTGCAAATGCAAGCAAAAAACAGTCAGTACATATGCTTTTTGACTTTTTTCGTCACATTGTACATAAATTTTTCCATTAATAATAGCACCTTAACAGGCTATAATACTATCACGGCATCAAAAATGATTTAAGGAGATAAAACAATGAGCAATAACAGTAATAAAGGCGTAATGACACAGAAGGGCAGAGAGGCTCTCGAAAAGTTCAAGATGGAGTCAGCTAACGAGCTCGGCATCGACCTCAAGCAGGGCTACAACGGTGACCTTACTTCGCGTGAAGCAGGTTCTATCGGCGGCAGCATGGTCAAGAAGATGATCGACTCTTACAAGATGCAGTAACAGCATCTGATATAACGAAAGGGAACGCCTGTGCGTTCCCTTTTGCTGTTATGGGTAATGTGTGAAATGCAGTTTTTTGATTTGGTACAGTTGATTTTTATATGATATTATTCGGCAAGAAAAGAGTATATGATCCACAGAGAGCTTGCGACAGGCAAAGGCTTTGCAGACCTTTAGTATTTCCGCAACGCTGCTTTTATAATTTCTCCGTTAATTTATAAAAATGATGCAATTGCTTTTTCGGGCGGTTCGCATTCATAAAGATCAACGATTCTCAGAAGAGGTATATCAATGTTTTGTACTTCATGGTGCTGAACTGTTATATCAGCCGTTACAGTTACCCATTTCTCGCCCTGAACGCTGTAATATTGGTTGTACAGAGAAACGAACCAGCAGAATTCCATATCCGCTTCGCAGCAGGTCATTATATATCTTCCTACTGCGAAAACATTATTCGGAAGCTCGGGACGCGAAGATATCAATGCTTTGAACTTAACGGTTTTGCCGTTATATTTCTTTGCAGCGTTCATAATATCGCTGTACCATATCGCATAGTCTTTATCCTTTATGACTATGGTCGGAGCTTCAATATCAAAAGGCAGGGGATCTTCGATATCATCGACTATCATCATGCCGTTATCGGCTTCGTAATAGATCTCAGATCTTCTGTTGATCGAACGGATAATTTTATGAAGTTCATTGACATCGGCTTTGTTTGCATAGCGATTGAATATCACAACATCGCTGACGTTTACTTTGTCGATAACAAGGCTGCCGAAGTTTTGTAAATATATCTGGAATGTGGACGCATCGGCAATAAATACTGTCTGGAATATCTTCCAGTTTTCGGGCTTGTTCAGGAGCAAGTCCGTAAGATGCCACATACCGTTATATTCTATGATTATCTTATCCGCGCTGCATTCCTCCGAGAGCTTATAAAGCAGCTGTTCGTCAAGCTCGGACTTATTCTCGAGAGTGTGGAATTTAACGCTTTTGCCGTTGAATTGCGACAGATCAAACTCCTCTATCCCTTCTTCGCAGGTGATAAGAAGGAGGTTCTCGCCGAGCCCGAAGCGTTTATCGGATATCGTTTTCTGTACGAATTGTGTTTTGCCTGCTTCAAGAAAACCGAGAAACAGATATACTGGTATTGCTTTTCTATTCATATTGTCAAACATCTTTCAAGTTTTGTAAGGATATCTGCTGTTTTATATCCTTTTTTCGTAAATACAAGTTGATCAACACAGTCATACTCAGGGAGAATAGTGCAGACTGCGTTGTATGACTTTGAATGATCGGGAGATGAAACTGTTGCTTTAGTGACAGCGCTGCAGCCTGTAAAGCTTGCAGCTGTCATAGTTTTTTTCATAAACATAGGATAATGGACCTCCGAATTGAATGATTAGTATTTTGGTTGTGCCCTGTAATAATTATCACTGATGTTGGCATTTGTCACATACTCCCGTCAGCATGAGTTCTTCATCTGTTTTGACAGGACTGTTTTCATTAAGCTCCTTGATTATGGAATTGCATACTTTCTCGTCTATATGGTATATCTTGCCGCAGACCTTACAATGAAAGCTGATTTTAGAATTGTTATTATCAATATTGCACAGCCTATATCGGAATTCGCGGTTGCTGTCAGTTTTTTTGCTGGTTAATCCAAGCTGAGTAAGATTATTCATTATACGGTATACAGTGCTTTCAGCTATTGGCTCGTCATTTGGCGATTCATTCCTGATACCTTCTATGATCTCGTGTACAGTCAGCTCTTCGTCTATATGCAGGCAAAGGAAGGATATTATTTTTTCTTTTTGGTGAGTATTATAAGAACCCATGTTTTCACCTCTTTCATAAAAAACTGAAAATGATTATCATTTTCATATTGTTCCTAATTATTATATCATACATTATGTGAATGTCAATACTTACGCAATATTTTTCAAATATTTTCTGCAATTGACCATGATCTTCAGATTGAAATGTTGTTGTTTTGTCGTTTTCTGTACTTTTAGGGACTTTTTTTCATCTGAAAAGTAAAAATGTCATTAATGTGCATACTAAAAGAGCGATACCTGCACCGAATGCAGCTTTGACAACGGGCTTGTTAAGGGAGCTCATGCGGTCTGCTGATATTTCGTCGAGGGGCTTGCCCTCCATGAAAGCTTTTATCTCCTTGTAGGTCTGGATATTGTTTTCCTTTTTGAGCTTTTCCACCTTTACTGCCGTGAACAGTGATACCGAGACAAGTATGCCCCATATTACTCCTCCGAGCCAGCCCAGATACTTCATGAGAGGGACGGCAGACAGTACCATAAGTATGTACTCTCCTGCAAGCAGCCATGCCAGGGAATTGAATTTTTTGTTGTCGTTTTTTTGGATTTCGTTTTTCATAGATTCAACATCTCCTTTAACTAATTCGTCAAGAGAAATATTGAAAAGCTTGCTGAGCATAAGAAGGCTGTGTATGTCGGGGTAGCTCTTGTCGTTTTCCCAGCTTGATACAGTCTGTCGGCTGACGAAAGTTTTCTCGGCAAGGACCTCCTGTGACCATTTCAGCTTTCCGCGGTACTTTTTGATCTGATTTCCTATCTCCATATTTCCCTCCTCGGAGTTGTTTCTCTTGACTGGCTCTACTATACCATACCGTGTGCGAAATTGCTACCAAGACGGCTTTACACAGAGCCAAAAAGCTGTAAGAAGATGCTGACATACCCATGTAAACTCATCTTTACATGGCGAAATACAGGCGTTTTACGGCATATCAAAAGGGCGGCAGCCATGTCCGCCCTGAATGAAAAAAATTACTTGTTTTTGCGTCTTACGAGGACGGCTACCAGATCTGGACCGATATTGGAAGTTACTACAGCACCGACGCTGCCGTACATCTCAGCCTTTCTTCCGGTCTTTTTGATGAGCTCCTTTTCGACTTCCTTTGCAAGGGTGTTGTCCTTGCCGTGGATCATGATGTAAGGAGTCTGAGGAGTCATATTCTTCTCGACTATCTCGACGAGCTTTGGAACGATATTCTTCTCGCCTCTGATCTTGTCAACGGTAGTGGTAGTACCATCTGCAAAGAGTATAACAGGCTTCAGACCCAGAAGCTCTCCTGCGAAAGCCTTTGCAGCCGAGATGCGTCCTGATTTCTTTGCGTATTTGAGGTTGTAAGGTACAGCGTAGATACCGCTTACGTTGAAGCAGTCTTCGAGGTATGCGACTATTTCTTCGACATCAGCGCCGCGGCGTATCTTTTTCGCAGCTTCCATGACAGGATAGCCGTAGAAAAGGGTGTAGCACTTTGAGTCGATGTTGAAAATGCGCATTTTCTTTGCAGCTTCGGGGACTTTCTCGAAGAACTCCTCTTTCGCAAGTACAGAGTTGTTGAACGTACCTGAGCCCTGAGAATTGATAGAAACGCTTATAACGTCGGTATATCCTTCCTCATAAAGGGAGGTGTATGCTTCTTCAAAAGTGATAGGGGTGATCTGTGAGTGCTTTGGTATCTCGTCGGTCTTTTCGAGTAGCTCATAGAATTCCTGTGTGGACTTGTCGTAAAGTTCACGGAAGCTTTCTCCGCCGACGGTAAGAGTAAAGGGAAGGACTTTTATGCCCAGTTCCTTGATTGTATCCTTTGGCAGGTCACAGCATGAATCGGTGAGTATAGCGATCTTTGACATAGTATTTTCTCCTTTACCATTGATATTTCGTGAGTTTTCCCTCACGAGAGAGGTCGGGATAGTCCCATTGTCTCAGCACCTCGTATACGGCTATAGCCACAGAGTTTGAGAGATTGAGACTGCGCAGTTCATTGCGCATGGGTATTCTTACGCAGCTCTCGGGATTGTCGCGGAGGAGTTCTTCGGGAAGCCCCTTGTCCTCACGTCCGAAGACGAGGAAGGAATTATCGGGGTATTCGGCTTCACTGTGGACGTGAAGACCCTTTGTAGTGAAGTAGAAGAAGTGTCCGTCACGGTTCTTATCGAAAAAATCCGCAAGGCTGTCGTAATACGTGATGTCGAGCTTGTCCCAGTAGTCCAGACCCGCACGTTTAAGGTGCTTGTCGCTGACCTCGAAGCCAAGAGGACGGACGAGGTGTAGCTTAGCTCCCGTAACAGCGCAGGTTCGGGAGATATTTCCCGTATTCTGCGGTATCTGAGGTTCTACAAGGACTATGTTGAGGTTATGCATAGTTCTCCTTTATATATGGTTATAAGAATTTACAGGCATACGGCAGAATAAATCCGTCTGTACGTCAGATAATAATACTTGTCCGAAAGGACAATAAGAGTATGGAGTTTTTGATATGAAGATAATGTCACTTGCAAAGGGCGCAGCAGCAGGAGCATTCGCAGGTATTGCGGTATATGCTCTGTCAAATGCGCGTCCCATGAAGAAAATGAGCCTGAAGCGTGATGCAGGCAAGACCATAAAGGCAGCAGGCGACCTGCTGGACGATATAAAGTCTATAATTATGTAGACTCGCCCGAATTTCGCCTGTAGCCGAGATAGCTCTCAAGGATAAGGACTGCCGCAACGGCATCGACAACAGCCTTTCGCTTTTTGCCGCGTGTATTGGTGACATTGAGCGCATTGTGTGCGGAAACAGTCGTGCAGCGTTCGTCCCAGAGCTTAACGGGACAGCCTGTGAGCTTTTCGAGCTCTTCGGCAAAGAGCTTGCATTTCTCAGCTCTTTCGCCGACTGTTCCGTTCATATTCATAGGATAGCCCACAACTATCTGTTCAGCTCTCTGCTCTTTGGCGAGAGCTGCGGTTTTTTCTATACATTTATTGAAGTCCTTTTCGGCGATGACGGTAACAGGTGAAGCGATCATTTCGCTTTTGCCGCAGACAGCGATACCTGTTCTTGCGTCGCCGAAGTCAACAGACATGATTATCATTTTTTTCACCGCCTTTGTGCATACTATATATTATAACACATTTTCCATGAAATTACCAGTCCTTTTTTAATTCGCCCGTTTTGGAGCGCGTCATGAAAAAGCGTGAAAATTTAAGAAAACGAGAGAAAATAAAAGATAAACTGCAAAAAATGTTCAAAAACGCCTTAAAACGTCTTTTAATGATATTTGCGGTTCATATGAACTTGTGATATAATCATATCATCGTCAGAGAGGAGATAAAGACTATGAACAGACTTATCCCGGGCACTACTATTAAATTTACAGAACAGGCTCGTGAATCGGCTTTTTCGATGATCGCTCCCGTTCTTGAAGCTACAGGCGGACTTACTCTTTCTCAGCTCTCAAAGCTCACAGGGCTTGAAGGCACCACTATCCAGAACTGGATAAAGCGCGGTTGGGTATCCGCTACAAAAGGCAAGAAATACTCGGAGAAACAGATACTGAGAATACTTCTCATCAATATGCTCAGAAAAGCAATGAAGCTCGATGATATCGCAAAGCTGATGGTATACATAAACGGCGATGTTGAGGATACCTCCGATGATATCATTGAGGAGATACTCCTGTACGATATCCTTTGCAGGATAATATTTACTGCTGAGGACGAAGGCGCTTTCCAGTCTGAGCATATAAAAGAACTCGTTGACCGCGAGGTAAACGAGAACAGGAAAGAGATAGTTGATGACGATAAGCTGAGAAAGGCTATGTTTGTCATGGTAATGGGGTACCGAAGCGGCTGTCTCAGAACTGAAATGGAAAAGGGACTTGAAGTAATACTGGACGAGATGTAAGCTCATCTGTCAATGATAGGGAATAAATTATAGGAGGGTATAACAATGGTACTGCCAACTTTATCGCATAGCAAAAAACTCATCAAGCAGCTTACGGAGGCGAAAGCTTTTTCGGCTGACAGTGCAAAAACTCTTGAAGAACTCGGTATCTTTGATAAAGGGGCAGAATATGAACTGCTGTATGATAACGTTATTTCCGCAAACGGAAACGGCGGATATTACCTGAACAAGCACTGAGAACAATAAGCTGCTGACATTATCTGTAACATTTTTCACACGCAGTTCAGGACTGCACATATAAAAGGAGAATCATTATGTCTGTAAATGTAAGAGAGATCAACAATCCTAATGCAAAGCCAAACTTTAAGGGCGTAAAATGGGTCATTGCAGGTATTGCGGCAATATTCCTTGCTGCAAATTCCTTCACTATCGTCCCTGCGGGTAATACGGGAGTAACACTTACTCTGGGTGAGGTCTCAAGCACTCCGTTGTCTGAGGGCTTCCACCTGAAAGCTCCGTTCATTCAGTCGGTCGAGAAGATGTCCAACAAGATACAGGTCTTTGAGGCAAAGGCTACGGCAGTTTCCCGTGACCTTCAGACTGTAAACAGCGAGATCGCGGTAAACTACAGACTGATTTCCGACAAGTCGCCTGATATGTACAAGAATGTCGGTGTTGAGTACAGCACGATACTTGTATCTCCTGTTGTTCAGGAGTGTATGAAATCAGCTACAGCCAAGTACAATGCAGAGCAGCTCATTACAGAGCGTGAAACTGTAAGTACAGAGGTAAAGTCCGCACTGGACGAAAAGCTCAACGGCTATGGAATATATATCGAGAAGTTCAACATTGTAAACTTTGACTTCTCAGCAGAGTTCAACAACGCTATCGAGGCTAAGCAGGTCGCAGAACAGAACCTGCTCAAGACCAAGACAGAGCAGGAGCAGGCAAAGGTCATCGCAAAGACTGATGCTGAGAAGAAGGTAATAGCTGCAAATGCTGAGGCAGAGGCTATACTTGCTCAGGCACAGGCTCAGGCAGATGCAAACAAGCTCCTGGAGGAATCACTTTCAAACAAGGTCATCGCGTATGAGCAGATCCAGAAATGGAACGGGGTAATGCCTAAGGTAACAGGCAGCGACAGCGGTCTGCTTATAAACGTTGGTATAGATGAGCCTACAGCTTCTGCACAGGCAGACTAAAGGCTTGATCACGGGGATAAGCTGCTCTCGGAGCGGCAAAGAATATGATCTTTGCTCCTGCTGAAATTGGGGTGCAGGAGCAGGATCGCTCATCAGCTATGATTAGGGGTCCGAAGCTGAAATAGGGGAAAGCTTCTTCAATGATATGGTGCGAAGGTCAGGGGTGGCTTTACGCATCGGGGTAAACAGCTTTAATAACACGACGCAGCAAGAGTGACAGAATCAGCCATGACATAGGGGTGATCGGGGGTAAAAGATCACACCTTCCGCAGGGGTGCGGAAAACTTCCTCTTATTAATGTGATATTACACGTTTCAGACGGACTTCTGATGGGATAATTGGGGTTATCTCTGGTAGGGGGAACGAAAGAGGCTCATGTAGGGGTACATGAGCCTTTTTGTGTTGTTATGCTATATTGACAGGAGTTTTTCGGCGCTGCGGTGGAATATAAGCTCCTTTTCCTCGTCTGAAAGGGGAAGCCGTTCGATCATGGCTATCTCATTGGCAGGCTCGTCCCACGGACAGTCGCTGCCGAAGAGTATGCGCTCAGCGCTCTGCATACGTATTATGCGCAGGAGCTGTTCATCTTTGATATATCGGGCTATGACGCTTACATCGAACCACATATTCTCGTATTTTCCTGCGGTATACTTTTCAACGTCATTCCAGAGATCCATTCCGCCGAGATGTGCAGCGACGATCTTCAGCTTCGGGAATGTTTCCGCCACAGCTGCAAAGCTCTTAGGAGTTGCCTTAACAATTTCTCCTGCGAACGGATCCCAGCCGCCGTGGAACACCGCGACAAGTCCCAGCTCTGATATTTTCTCGTATATCGGGAAAAGACGCTCCTCGTGGGGGCAGAAGTTCTGGTACTCCGAATGGAATTTAACACCGTAAAGTCCCAGAGCCTTTATGCGTTCCACCTCTGCGACAGCGTCCTCGGCATCGGGGTGGACTGTTCCGCAGCAGTAGATACCGCTGCCCATGACAGAAGCAGCCCAGTCGTTTATTGTTGTCTGCTGAGAGGGTTTTGTGGCAATAGGCAGGAGCATAGCTCTTTCTATGCCGTTTTCAGCCATTTTCCTGCGAAGTCCGCCGAGAGTGCCGTCGGTGGCGGGAGTAATGCCGCTGGTCTGAGCAAGTCTCGATATGGCGCGTTTAGCCAGAGTATCTGTGAATGCGTGGGTGTGAAAGTCAAAATATCTCATTGGTGAGTTACTCCATTACGTGTTCCATGGCAAGATAGAAAATTGATTTAACATGGTCGTCGCAGAGCGAGTAGAATATGGTCTTTCCGTCGCGGCGTGAGCTGACGAGCCTTGCCTGCTTCAGCACTCTGAGCTGGTGCGAGATAGCGGACTGGGTCATGCCAAGAAGCTTTGCGATGTCGCAGACGCACAATTCGCTTTCGCAGAGCACGAAGATTATCCTTATTCTTGTGGAGTCACCAAAGACCTTGAGAAGCTCGGCAGCTTCAAAGAGTGCCGATTCATCGGGCATGACCTTTGCGACCTTGTCAACTATGTCGTTGTGCACTCCGTGAGTGCCGCAGATATGTTCTTCCATATCACGCCTCCTTTAGAGCCTTGATAATATCTGTACCGCTGCAATTATGGTCGCTATGGTCAGCAATACCCCTATAGTACAGGTGGCACATGAGAATTTATCGAAAACTGTTTTTTTGTTTTTTGAAAGAAAAACGGTAGAGCTCTTATCGCTGCGGTAGAGCTTGCTGCGGAAAAAGCCTTCCTCGGGGAAAATATTGGGATATTCTGTATCATCTATCCTGTAGTACGCTACCTTGAAGCTGCTGTGAGGACCTTTGTCAATGCGCGAGAACACAGCGCTTTGCTTTTTTGCGAAAAGCAGCCTTATAAAGCATACTGTGAGAAGCAGCTCCGAGAGAGCGACGATGACTCCTATGAGAGCAACTGCCGCGAATATGAGGTAGCTGGCTTTTACGCCTATAACAAGACAAAGAACTGCAATAACGATCAAAACGATGATAAACTCCATAACACAGCCCCCTTTCGGACGGGTAAACGGTCAGCAGGGTATATACCAATCATTACACTATTATTATAACACATCTTGCCTGAAATATCTACCCTTTTGAACCACAATTCCTGAGAAAGAGCTGAGTTTTGATATTTTTTTCAGGCAGAACTGAAAAAAGCAGCTACAGGCTTGCTTCTATAACAGCCGTGATGTTCGCTTTGGCTGCAATGAAGCCGTCAAGCTGTCGCAGGAGCTCTTCCCCTCTGGCAAGGCAGTCTGCGGAGCTTTTGCCGCGGAAGTACCTGACCTCGCTGCGGCTGTCGATGAGATAGCGCATGGCGAGCTCGCCTGTGAGCCATAGTATGCCATAATACAGTGAGCCGACCTCGCTTTCAGAGAGAAGTCCGTCCAGTCCCTGCAAAAAGCCTGCGGTTATGTCGCGGACAGCAGACAGGTCGGTGATACCGTTTTTGCAGACGGAGCGCACAAGGTCGCCGTAGTCAATGGCAGCATACCCGTACATGGCTGTATCAAGGTCGATTATGGTCATTTTTCCGGAGATTATCACGTTATCTGCCTTAGCGTCGCCGTGTATCACGCGCTTTTTCAGTTCTTTCGGGAAGTATTGTCCAAGTGTGTCGCGGAGCTTATCGAGCTTTGCCAATATGTACGAATCTATGCCTTTTTGAGCTGTCAGCATCGAGAAATACCTGTCAAAATTATGGAAATTCTCAATAACGGGAGCATCAGACAGTTTGTGACCGTCCATGACTCTTATAAATGTGCCGAATGCCCGTCCCGCAGCCGCGGCGTTAGCCGCGGCATCTGCGGTCGCTGATATATACTTGTACATACGCCATACTTCACCGTCAGCGACCGCATAATTTTTATCGCCTTCGGCGATAAAATGCGGGACGGCTATTTCAGAAGCATCGTACTCGGCAAAAGCAGCTTCTATGCGGCGTATGTTGTCCATAACGATTTCGGGCGAATGAAAAACAGACCTGGTTACCGATTGCAGCACGTATCTCTCACCGTTGCAGTCCGCGAGAAAG
>CACZEJ010000071.1 GCA_902780115.1 Ruminococcus flavefaciens
GATGAGCCTGTAGCTCCGCCGCAGCCGTCGCGACCTGTCTTGCCGCCGAGGAGAATAACGATGTCTCCCGGAACAGGTCTTTCCCTGCGGATATTCTCAGCAGGAGCAGCACCGAGAACTGCACCTATCTCCATACGCTTTGCAACGTAGCCGGGGTGGTAAACCTCTGCAACGTGACCTGTTGCAAGACCGATCTGGTTGCCGTATGAGCTGTAGCCGTTTGCAGCTCCGAGAGTTATCTTTCTCTGTGGGAGCTTGCCTGCGATAGTGTCCTCAACAGGAACGAGCGGATTTGCTGCACCTGTTACACGCATTGCCTGATATACATATGAACGTCCTGAAAGCGGATCACGGATAGCACCGCCGAGACAAGTTGCAGCGCCGCCGAAAGGTTCGATCTCTGTGGGGTGGTTGTGGGTCTCGTTCTTGAACATGAGGATCCAGTCTTCGAGCTTTCCGTCAATATCCACCTTGATCTTTACAGAGCAGGCATTGATCTCCTCGCTCTCGTCGAGGTCCTGAAGTCTGCCGTCAGCCTTGAGCTTCTTTGCTGCGATAGTTCCGAGGTCCATGAGAGTAACGGGCTTGTCCGTTCTGCCCAGCTCTTCACGTACATTGATGTACATATCATATGTATCTTTTATATAAGGAGTATTTATCTTTACGTTCTCAACATTTGTGAGGAATGTGGTGTGACGGCAGTGGTCAGACCAGTAGGTATCTATCATGCGTATCTCTGTGATAGTAGGGTTACGCTTTTCCTCATTGCGGAAATAATCCTGACAGAACTTGATATCGTCATAGTCCATAGCCAATCCGAACTTGTCAACAAATGCGTGAAGTCCGAAAGCGTTGAGGTTTATAAATCCTTCAAGCTCCTCAACTGTTGTAGGGATATCGTAATTTGTATCGAGTGTCTTGACAGTTTCGAGGGAAGCCTCACGGCTCTCAACAGGGTTGATGATGTAGGACTTGAGCTTAGCGAAGTCCTCGTCGCTGATAATGCCTGAGATGATGTATACTCTTGCATTTCTTACACGGCAGCGCTCTCCCTGACGAAGTATCTGGATACACTGCTCGCAGCTGTCAGCTCTCTGGTCGAACTGTCCCGGGAGGTACTCAACAGCGAAAATGCGGTCGGTCTCTGCTATCTGAGGAAGCTCGTCATATACAACGTCAACGGCTGGCTCTGAGAATACAGTGTTTATCGCTGCGTTGAAATCCTCCTCACTGAGTTTATCTGCGTCGTATCTGTTAAGGATACGAACTCCTGAAATGTTTAGTCTGAGTGCAGTTTTTATATCGCTGAGCACAGACTGAGCTTCTACAGCAAATTCAGGCTTCTTTTCAACGTAAATTCTGAATACGGACATAATTCAGTCTCCCTTTCATATTTAATTAAGAATCAGGAATTAGGAATCAGGAATTGAGGTGTCGCCTTACAGCGACAGATTTAAAAAGCCACATTTCCGATCATATCAGCGAAGCCGATACGATTAATTCCGCATTCCGAATTCCGAATTCCGAATTGGATAAAGCATTAATAAAGGTCATCTAAGGGACTCCCCGAACAGAAGTCGTGACCATACTCTTCTATTATAACACTAATTATCTGATTACGCAAACTTTTTTCGGGATTTTTTCGAGAAATCTTTATTTGTGTATAATCAGGGGCGTATCCGCGGTGAAATTCTGTAGAATTTTCACGCTCGAACAGTACGGGGACTGTTTTGCCTACCAAAGAGCTGAGGTATTTTTCCCTCATTTTATCAGCTGCGGCAGTCATCTCCTGCCAGCGGACAGTCTTGACGCTCTCGGGGACTTGTCCGTCCATTTTGTCCGCTCTCGTGCCTTTTCTCCGCGAATAACGGAATACATGGACTTTTGAGAATCCCACTTTTTCAATGAATCTCAACGATTCTGAGTGGTCTGCGTCGGTCTCCTGCGGAAATCCCACCATTACGTCCGTAGTGAACGAGCAGTCGGGGAAGATGTTCCTTATACGCTCGGTGAGCGCAAGGTACTCCGCGGCGGTGTACTTGCGGTTCATGGCTTTCAGTGTCCTCTCGCAGCCGCTTTGCAGGGACAGATGGAACTGGGGACAGAACTGTGGCAGAGCTTTCAGGCGCATGAGCAGCTCCTCGGACATCATCTCAGGCTCTAACGAGCCGAGTCTTATGCGCTCGATACCTACGGTTTCCGCACATATCTCGGCTGCATCGGCAAGGTCAAGTCCCCATTCTCTGCCGTAGAAGGCAAGGTTTATGCCCGAGAGGACTATCTCCTTCACTCCCCCTGCCGCTATCGCCTCTATCTCCTCGCGCAGGACTTCTACGGGCTTTGAGCGGCAGCGTCCCCGCGCAAAGGGGATCATACAATAGGAGCAGAACTGGTTGCAGCCGTCCTGTATCTTCACGAATGCACGGGTATTGCTGTCAAAGCGCGTACACTTCAAAGGCTCGAATATATCGTCGGAGCTGTAATCAGACAGTTCAACGACGCGGGAACGGTTTTCAAGACAGCCGCCCACAAGCTCCGCAATATGGGCGCGGTTCTTTGTACCTGCGATTATGTCAGCTTCGGGAAGCTTTGCTGCTTCCTCGCGGTTCGCCTGCGGATAACAGCCCGTAAGAGCTATGACTGCATCGGGTACGGCAGCTCTCGCCTTGCGCAGAGCTGCCAGCGCACGGCTGTCTCCCGACGAGGTAACGGTGCAGGAATTTATCACGATTGCATCGGCTTCGGTCATTTCTTCAACAATTTCATATCCCGATCCGCGAAAAAGTGTCTTCATGCACTCTGTTTCATAGTGGTTGACCTTGCAGCCAAAGGTTATAAAATATACTTTATACATAAATCACCTACAAGTTTATATTTCAAGCACAAAATATCATGTACATACTTCACAATTTTGTACCACAAGTTTTATGCACTCTCAATAATATATCGGTATTAATAAAAAATATCTCCCCTATGTCAATCAATTCTGCAAATATGACGAAAATTTGTCAAACGCCTTGACATAGCCCATTTTACGTGTTATTATATATTTGCGGAAACGGAAAAGCCGCTGAAAAAGAAATAAACAAGAAAAAATCCACACAGACATCTGAAAAACAGGAGGTAAAGTATGACCAAAACAACTGTTAATCTTCAGGCAATCAATGACGTAAAAGAATTCGTCAACATCGTTATGAAGTATGATTTCGATATTGACCTCGTTTCGGGAAGATATGCTATAGACGCTAAGTCTATCATGGGTATCTTCAGCCTCGACCTCTCTAAGCCAATCCAGCTTAATGCGCACACAGATGATGCTGACAAGTTCCTCAAAGAGATCGACAAGTTCATTGTTAAGTAAGATATAACAAAATCAAAACAAAAGCAAAAGGGATATGTTCCGTTCGGAATGTATCCCTTTTCTTTTTATTGTGTCACGATCTCTGTTTCGGCTATTATATCGCCGTTTACTGCACTTATGTAGACCTCGGCGATCTTGTCGTTTTTCACGGGAACTCTCCATGCGAGCTGCGGTCCGCTTATCACCATAAGCTCGGGGACAGTATTCTTTTCCGTCTTGTATTTGTCCTTTGCACACTTTACAGCTGCAGAGGAGCTTACTACAGGCTTTGTATCAAAGCCCCAGAGGTCAGTATAGGTGCTGTTGAGTATCTCGGGTTTGTTGCCTTCATACGTATCCACTGTGATCTCGACAAAGCTGTCCTTTACCTTTATATCGTCGCAGTACTGCTCGAACCTGTAGTTCATCTTATCACCGTAGGTAATGATATCTTTGTATTTCAGCTCGCTGTATGCATCAACGATGCCCAGCTCCTGAGAATACTCGGCAATAAGGTCGAGGGCTTCATATTCATTGTTGATAACGCGGTCGGCAAGTACGCCCTGCACAAGCCGCAGCATATCCTCGTTTTCTGCGTCACGCTTGACATATATCTGCGCTTCGCCTTCCAGAGGTGTGATATCCTCCACCTTTCTCTGCTCGACTACCCACTCCGCAGGTTTTTCAGGGATATCCTTATTTTTGCTGCTTCCGTTCTTTTTTGCCGAGCAGCCGCAGTTCATAACTGTCACAGCTGTTATTGCCGCAACTGCTATAATTCTTTTTCTCATTTCAATGCCTCCGCTTATCATTGTCTGTCATAATAGCTTTTTCCGCCGTTAGGTCGGAAATATGTCCTTATATATCCGTCAGTTGACAGTATGACGAACTCATTGGTCGCTTCTATGTAGTATACTCCGTCGCCGTCCTCGGCTTCGGTCTTATGGAGCGCCTCTTTGTTATTTATAACGTCACTTGCACCCTTTTCGTATTCTTCGGCTGTTTTGTAGCCGAAATCCTCATCAAATTCAGCTCCGTGCTTCTCAAAATGCTGATTAAGGAGCTTTTTGCTGCGGAAATGATACTCTGCATATGTACCGTCATCAAAGTCAAAAACTGCCGTTGTTTCGGTAGTTTTACTGCTGTCATCGGCAGATGTGGTCTTTTTCTGTGAACGCTTCTCCTTTGAAGTCGTTTTCTGACTTTCAGAAGTCTCTTTTGCCGCAGCAGTGGTCTTATTCTTTTTGGTTTTGGTGGTTTTCTGTGTCGTTTCCTGTGTCGCAGCTGTAGGCTCTGTTGTCTTTTCGGCAGTTGTCACAGCTTCCGTAGTCCTGACTTCCGTATAGCCATTATTATGATCGGAACAGCCGCTCAGCATTGATGCTGACAGCAGAAAAGCCGAACCGAACAGTGCCAAGACCTTTATACTTCTCATTGCTCTGCCTCCTTACATCATTCTTTATACATTATACAGCAACTAATTAAAAATATCAAGTTACAAAACAGCAAAAAGCACTTTCAGAATAATTACCGAAAGTGCGTTTTTTATTATTCCGCCGCTTTGACTTCCCTTATATCATATGAAAGCTCATACGTATCATCAGTACATTCGCTGTAAAAGCTGTTGACAATGCGGCTTGCCACAAGGTGTCCGCCCTCGTCGTCAGCTCCTATAAGCAGCACCAGCATCTCGTTATCGCCGCACACCGATGACATATCGCCTCGTCTTAGACACATACGCACCGCCTCGGACAAGATGCTCATAACGCTTTTTGGAGCCGCTGTGCTCTTATTTCTGTCGCTGTTGAGCTTCAATACAAGTATCTGCGCGTCTTTTCCTGTACGCTCAAGGACTCGCATAACAAATCTGAATATATTGCTGAAATCAACGGAGCATACACAGTAAGCTCCCTCACCGCCGTCCTTTTCGTCCATGAGGTTCTCCACGGACAGTGTCTCCTCATCGCAGCTGTGCATGAGCGCAAGGGCTTTTGCTCTGCGCACCAGAAGCCTGCTGCATACAGGCTGACATATAACATCATCAAAGCCAAGAGAAAGCAGACGCTCCTGCTCCTCACAGCTGTTCTCATTTACAAAGGCTGCCGCAGGGATATCTCCGAAACGGTCGGAGCTGCGCAGGTTCTCAATGACAGTTCCTATCGAACCGCCGCAGTAATCCGCGGAGACAAAAATCACTTCACATTCGGGAAGCTTGCTCATATCCGATGCCACCGCGCACTCAAAGGAACTGCCGAGTGAATTCTCCCAGAATTCGCTGTTATCACGGCTATCTATAATACCGACCTTCATAGTCCGATCCTCCGTTCAAATCATTTCAGCTTGTATTATATCACATTTTTCTTCGGATTGCAACAAGTAAATAAAATTATCTCGTTAATATTACGTTAATCCCATTTTATATTGTAAAGAGTTACCTCATGGGCTCCGACCGTGCCTGCTCCGTCAATGTTTCCCAGCTGGAATTTCAGGTCAACTGCCATGTCGTTTTCAAAGGAAACATCGAAGCTGTAGTGCTTACGCTCGGGCGTTATCGTCAGTTTCTTGTCGAGATAGCGCGTATAGCTGCTGTCCTCTGCTGTGACCACCATGCTGCGCTCAGCTGTTGAGCTCACATCAAATGAAAGGGTGTGTCTATCCCCTGCCTTGACGTTTTTGCCGCGAAGGAGTCCCATTACCGCGTACTCGAGCTCGCCCGCGTTTCTCACACTTATCACCGTACAGCCGTCCTTGTTGACAACAGAAGCATCTGCTCCCTCGATATAATTATCAAGAGACAGCGAGCTCATCTCGGCAGGAACAAAGTCCGAGCCTTTCTTTTCGTATACGCGCACGTAGTCGATGTCAAAGTTCTTGCCGCCGTTTGCAAATGTATTCGGATCGGCATATATGCCGTCGATTCCGTCAAAGTGTCCGCCTACCGCAAGATTCAGTATAATATAGAAGTTCTGGTCAAACGGCGCAGGGTACTTAAAGCCCTCGGAGTACCATTCCGTCTGAGTGCTGTAGAGCTTGCCGTCCACATACCAGCGTATCTCGCCGCTTTCCCATTCTATGCTGTATGTGTGCCAGTTAGCGGTGCTGTCACCTGCATCGAAGCTGTACTCTCCCGTCAGGTATTTATTATCAGGCCATGTATTGCCGAAATGCACCGTTCCGCATACCTTCTCGGGAGTACTTCCCCAGCCCTCCATTATGTCTATCTCGCCCGAAGCTGCCCAGCCGCCGTAAACGTTGTCCTCGGGGAGCATCCATATCGCAGGCCACAGCGATTTTCCGCTGTCGCAGCGGGCACGTACCTCTATCCTGCCTCCGCATACCGAGAACTTCTTATGGGTATTTATACGCGCCGACGTATACTCATAGCTGCCCTGCTTCTCGTCAGTCAAGTCCTCACGGCGAGCCGATATAGTCAGAATACCGTCCTTCACGGTCGTATTTTTCGATGTGTAGAACTCCTGCTCGTTGTTTCCCCAGCCGTTGGTGATATAGTTCCCGTTGTCGTCGAGCTTCCAGTTGCCCAGCTCATACGACCACTTTGTCTCGTCGAGGCTGCTGCCGCCGAACTCGTCGCTCCATATGAGCTCATATCCGTCGTTTGCAGTTTCACCTGCTCCGCTGCCCAAAAGAAAGCTGCTGAGCGCTTTCAGTTCCGATGCCGTTTTTCCGCTCTTACGTGCAGACACCATATCAAATATGTCAACTGCTCCGTCGCTGTTATAGTCCATTGGTATACTGCCGTCTGCATATACCGCCGCAGGCACTGACGCAAGAAGCATCAGGGCTGCCGCTGCTGCCTTTACTGCCCTCATATTCTCACCTCTCATTAGTCCGAATTGATTTTTACGCCACAATTTTAACACTTATATCATGTGATGTCAAGCCATTTTTCGCCTTTTTATGTGCAAATAAACTATTTTTGACACTTACAGTATTAAGATTTAATGACAATTCGGCGACTTTTTGGGTTTTGTATTGAAATAGCGATAATTACATGATATAATGTTATCTGTCAGAAACGCTTCTGTACATTTATGTGTTCATTTTGTCGCTTTCAGGCTGCTCGGGCTGCTGAGCTTACCGTGCCTGACTACGTGGTCAGACAATGAAAAACGTATCCGTCAGGGCTGACAGTCATATCAACGTTCCATTACTGTAGAAAATGAAGATATGGGGCTGATTTTTCATAACATCTTTTCTTTCGGCGGTAATATCTGCTGTCGGAATATTCGCTGTTACCGCTGTTAGCTGTATCAATTCTGACATAAAAAATATCCGTTCACTCCCGTGAGCGGCATTTACGAATCATAATTGGAGGATTTTATATGAAAAAACTGGTTTCGTCTTTATTAGCTTGCACTGTTGTTGCTTGCTCACTTTTCTCATGCGGAAGCTCAAGTGAATCCAAAAGCGATGAGAAGGAAACAAAGAAAAAAGAAAGCGCTGCTGACCTTGTAGTCGGCAAATGGGCAATGACCGATCTCGATGCTGAAGGTATCGACGGCGGCGGAATCATCTTCTCCGCAGAAGGAAAGGGCTCTATCTTTGAGGATACTTCCTCTATGCTCCACTTCGTTGATGACGGTCTCAATGTCGGCGGTACTACACTCTCTACAGAGTACTTCAAGGAAGAGGGCGACAATCTCACAATTGATGTAATGGGTCAGGAAATGCTCGTTATGAAGAAGATCGAGGCTAAGGACGGCTACGACGGAAAGTACTCCCTCAACGGCGGTATCCTTTACGACAGCATTCTCTCAGGTCTTGAGGGCCGCGGCTTAGATGAAAACACCAAGATTGACATCAGCATCAACTTCGACAAGGAAAACAGCGAAGTTGTATTCAACGACCTGTTCTCTTACTCTGTTGACGGTTCAAAGATGACTATCTCAGGTTTCTCAGGCTTCCTCGATTCAGATAAGGACGAGGTTTCTGCTGAG
>CACZEJ010000072.1 GCA_902780115.1 Ruminococcus flavefaciens
TCCCGAAAAAGCCAACGGCGAGGACGGTCTGCCGCTGCCGCCATATGCTGTGTACAATATCGGCGGAGGTACTCCCGAGAATCTTCTCGATTTTATCAGCACTCTACAGGAGGAGCTTGTCAATGCCAAGGTGCTTCCTGCTGATTATGATTTTGAAAAGCACCGCGAACTAACTGCGATGCAGCCGGGCGATGTCCCTGTGACCTTTGCAGACAGCAAAGCCCTTGAGGACGACTACGGCTTCAAGCCTCATATCGGCATCAGGGAAGGACTCAGGAACTTTGCTGAATGGTACAGCCAATATTATAAGTAATGTAATTAAATAGGCAATAAAAAACCTCGGTATTACCGAGGTTTTTTCATATTCATTTCATTATGTATCATACAGTCGTCAGCTTGCATTCTTCCATCGCAAGCTGTTCAGCTTCCTCAGCAGACATAGGCTTGCCCCAGAAGAAGCCCTGTATGTAATCACAGCCGATCTCCCTGAGAGTATCTACCTGAGCCTGCTGCTCAACTCCCTCGGATACAACGCTGTATCCCATAACGTGCCCCATGGAAATAATAGCTGCAACATACTGCTTTGAAGAATCGCTTATATTCATCTTATCAATGAAGGATTTGTCGATCTTCAGCAGATCAGCCGGGAAATTATTCAGGTAGCTCAATGACGAGTAACCTGTTCCGAAATCGTCTATCGCTATCTTTATGCCCATTTTCTTGATATCTTCAATGCATTTCAGAGCCTTGTCCGCCGAATCTATCATTATTGATTCGGTTATCTCGATCTCAAGCTGATTTGCTGGTATATCCCTGTTTTCAAGCACTTCCCTCAACTCGTCGATGAAACCGTTTTTCATAAGATGCTTTACGGAGACATTAACGCTGAGCGTGATATCAGTACCTGTCTTCTTGATAAGCTCTCCGAAGAATTCCGTAGATTTTCTTATTACAGCGTCGTCCACCTTGTCAACAATGCCGACCTTTTCGGCAACGGGAATGAAATCTCCCGGACTGACTACATTACCGTTCTCATCTTTCATACGTGCCAGCGCTTCAAATCCGCGAAGCTTATGATTTATATCATACTGCGGCTGAAGGTTGAAGTACATGGTATCCTTTTGCAGTGCCAGTTTAAGCTTGCGTTCAATGTCGATTATTCGCTCTTTTTTGAGGAGATCAGGCGAAAAGCGAAGAATATTGCTGCTTGAACCAAGTTTTTTTCCCGATGCAAGCGCTGCATCAGCATAAGAGAACAGATTATCGGTAGTTTTTGCGTCACTCGGATATTTAGCGTATCCGAAGGAAGCTGTAATGTAAAGGTCACAGCCGTCGATAGTAAGTCTGCTGCCGAGAGCTGTTTCGTACTGTTTGATCGTATTCAGAACGTCTTCATTTGAATGATACTTTCTTATTATCAGCGCAAATTCATCGCCGCCCAGACGAGCGATAAAGTCATGGGTCGAAGTAAGCTCCGAATCCGCAACGTTCCTCCAGCGTGATGCGATCTCTATAAGCACTTCATTTCCCACATTAAAGCCCATCGTATCGTTTATGCTCTTGAAATTCCTGAGGTCGATGAAGACGATCGCAAATTTTTCACTGCGTTTGATAAGGTTTTCAATAAGCTCTGTACAGGCAAATCTGTTCGGCAGACCTGTCAGCGTATCAGTCAGAGCCTGCTCCTGTAATCTTTCCTGATATCTGCGCACTCCCTCACCGTTCTTAAACAGCATCGTAATGGCAACTATCGTGAAGACATCGGTAAAAAGACCAGGGATATTTGCAAGAGTGTGATGGTTTATAACAGTCAGGAATATTACGGGCATCTGGATAACGAGTGCAAGAAGCGCGGTAAAATAGCCCAGTTTCTTATAATATACGACCATAAAAATAACGCACATATTATTTAATGCTGCCAGAACGCCTGCAAAAGAACTAAAAGGCAATATCGCTCCAGAAATATTCAATACCTTATCCGATCTTGACAGCGTATTTACGATAATACAAGCTGCAACATATACCAAAACTAAAATAAAATACCCGCACATTGACCCTTTTGTGTTTTCGGAAAGACCATCTATTGTTTTCTCGATGATCTTCTTTTTCCCGACCTCGGCTTTGCTCTTTTTCATAATATTTCTCCTCTTAATTTAATGCATAACATTCCCCCGTTATGCTATTTGCTCTGAACATTTCTGAATCGCGCAGCCATATGAAATTTCAAAGCCACCGCAAGGGTATAACAGCGCTTGTGCTTACATTCATACGACAACGTATAAAATCATTCTCTTAATACTATCTCACCGATAATTATCGGTTCCCACCTTAAAATTTTTTTCTTTAACGCACATTATTTTAATTATACTTTAAATCGACTCAAAATGCAATAGACAAAATATGAAATATCATTAATATATCATTTAAAATCCTTGAACATAAAAAACAATTCGACATACAGCCTTGTTATTTTTAACAAAATCACCGAATATAGCCGCAAATCCGATGTTTTAAGCTCAACTGCCGAAAAATCAGTATACTTTAACCTCCTTTCATTACGATTTGCCGCCGTTATTTCTTTTTACCAAGCTGCAAAAGTGATAATATAATAAAATTATATTATATTCCACATCAGAAATCAAGCATTTAACCATTATTTCTAAAAAAAATAAAAAATTCTACTTGCTTTATACCTCTCCACGAAAAAGAAAGACGGCTGCACCGATATTACGGTGTGCCGTCTTCTGAAAACCGCCGACTTCCAGCGTTCATTTTTTTCTGATGCTTTCTCTTACAGTATGCTTCGGGTCTTTTACAAGCACATATAACACCCATACTACCAGAGCAAGCGCAACCACGGATATTCCGAGGAATGCGTCATTGAGCATATCTTCTGCCGCAGGTGTGAAGTATTCAGCGCCTACCTCGATATATTCAACAACTGCGTCAACGAGCCACATAAGTGAAGCTCCCCAGAACATATAGAGAAGTACTCCCACTTTAAGCTCACGGGCGTTGGCATTGGTATACCAAACAACAGTAGATATCACAGCCGCAATAATAGTTATAAGCAATGTCATGTCGTTACACCTGCTTTCTTTTCATTTGCAGGCTGCGAAGCCTCTATCCTGCTTGTAACAAAGACCACTCCCAGCCATGCCAGCGTTACCAGCACAGCCATAGCTGTTCCTGATGTTGCCATTTCGTGCAGCATCTCGGCTCTGTCCGCAGGATCGCTTGCAGCTGTGAGGAACGGGAAGAACGGTGTTACCTCGCCGTGCCAGAGATGCTCGAAAGCAAGAAGTCCCGAGCCGCCCCAGAGCATTCCGTTGAGCCACTTGAGCTTATCGGAAAAACGAAGCTTTGTCTCGCCTTCTTTTTTTTCGCCTTCCTTCTTCTTGACTACCTTCTGCACAACTGTTGTAACTATAGCTTCAGTTGTTGGTACTAAAAAACAAGCCATTATGTATTCCTCCTTATTTATCCCAGCCGAGAGCTTTTCTCTTGGCTTTCATATCAGCAACTATCTTCTCGCCCAGCTTAACGGGATCGGTGTCCACGTTCATTGACGAGCCGAGTGTTTCAAGAGTACCGTATTTCAGGAACTCGATAACATTCTTTGAACCGTATATCTGCGCTTCAACACAGTGATATGAGCTTATACCGTTAAGTCTGAAGCCCAGTGCGGCATCTATGCCCTTTTCATTGCCCCACTCGGGCGATGAGAATGCAAACGGCATCTCATATATCTTATGTCCGAGAGCTCCTGCAATGCCTGCAAATATACCCGACGAACGTGTATTGTCGATACATTCGCCGACGTGCCATACAGGCGGCAGATCGGGTTCAAGGAACTCTCTGAGGCTGTCACCAGCCTTTTCCTTGCCCGATACAGCACAGTATCCCAGCTTCATCAGCGGGAAGGAAGCACAGCCGTTGGACAGGATAAGCACATTGTTTTTGAGGAGCACGTCCGCAACGTCAACTATACATTTCTCATACAGCACCTTCGGATTGTTGCAGCCGACCATATTTACAACGCCAAGTATCCTGCCGTCCTTGATAGCTTCTGCGATAGGGCCGAAGCCGCCGAAGCGCCTGCACAGGTACTCAACGGAGAAGCCCACCTCTGCTTCCACCTCGTAAGGCGGTATGTATACAGGTATGCCCTTTCGAGCTTCAAAGCTCTCAATAGCGCGGCGGACGATCTTCTCGGCAAGAGCCTTTGTCTCGTCGATATTTGAATGGTGGTGATCGTACTCATAGCGCTCGGCACCGGGAAGTCTTGCGGATTCGCTGGTAGTAACTACTGTAGTCTTGAAGCAGTGTGCGACCTCCATGATGGACGGGAACACGTCCTGAACATCGGCTACCCACAGGTCAAGAGCTCCTGTTCCGAGAACGAGCTCGGCAGATACGGCATTTGAAAGGGGGATAACGCCTGCATAGCGGTACATTGCAGAAAGTCCCGAGCAGCATATTCCGTAGAATCTTATGCCCTTTGCGCCCTTTGATTTTGCAAGCTCGATAAGGTCTTCCCTCTTGCCTGCTTCAACTATCTGGCTTACAAGCAGCGGCAGATGACCGTGAACTGCTATATTCACATAGCCCTTTTCAAGAGCGCCTATATTCACCTTTGAGGTAACTCTGTCACCTACGCCGAAAAGGCTGTCCGTAGCGATAGAAGCTCCCACAACGCCCGAGAATGTAAATGCAAGTCCGCATCTGAGGAACTGCTGCATTATCGACTTCCAGTCGCCGTCAGTAGCACAGCCCGACTTGTGGTAAGCCTCAAACACTTCATGATATGCACTTACGGGCAGGATATCGAGCTCCTTCCACACCTTCTGTCTCTCGGGAACAGCACAGGCTGATATCGTCTTGTACTCACCCGGAACGGTTCTTGACATATCTTCAAGAAGAGCGTCTGCAAGGTCTTTAGCAACATTTTTCAACTGACGGTTCTTCTGCTTGATGCCGAAAGCTTCAGCTGTAGCGCGTATCTTCTGCTCACCGAGAATAGGCACATCGAGCTTGCCCTCAGCTGCCCATTTCAGTGCAAGCATTACCTCTCTTGCGTGCATACCGTGCTGTGCAGCACCTGCCGCAGCCGAACGGAGCAGATTTCTTGCAACTATAAGATCGGCATCGGCTCCGCAGATGCCCTTCGGTGCCTTTGCCGTGATACGGCAGGGTCCCATGTTGCATATCTTGCAGCATATACCAGCCAGTCCGAAATTACACTGTGGCTTCTGCTTGTCAAATCGGTCAAAAGCAGTATCTATCCCGAGCTGCTCCATGCGCAGGAGCATTTCCCTTACGGCAGGGTCGGGAGTCTGCTCGATAACGTCCTGCTTAGTGGGGAAAGTCTTTCTGTACTCGGAAACAGCGTTCATATAGTCCTTTATGAATGCCTGCGGATCGTCCTGTTCTCCCTCGCCGTGACTTGCTTTCAGTATGACCGTGGGTATACCGTGCTCGTCAAAGCCGATGATATTTCTGTGTGAATGGATATGCGCAGGTGAATCACCGTGCGAATGATGATGTCCGTGAGTATGCTCATGCTCATGTTCATGCTCATGACAGTGGTCATTATCTTTTTTGCTCATAATATCAGCTCCTAAACGATAATCTTTACAAATTATATCACATTACTATGAAAACTTCAATACCTGAATAAAAAATGGCCTGTTTTTTTACAGGTCAGAAATAATACCGCCAAACTAAAACAGCAGCGTTTACAGCGGGATCCGCTTCTATAGATCAGATAATGTATTCGATATATTCGTTGGACTTCATGTTGAAGAGATCAAATATCTTATCACGGACATACAGGAAATTCTCACTTGTTCTGTCGCGGTGATCTCCGAGGGGAACCTTTACCACGCTTTTTATCCTGCCCGGGTCAGCCATCATTACCACTATCCTGTCAGCAAGAAAAACTGCTTCTTCAATATCATGGGTAACAAAAATTATGGTCTTTTTCTCCTCGCGTGATATCCTGAGTATATCCTCCTGAAGCTTCATACGTGTGATAGCGTCGAGAGCACCGAAGGGTTCGTCCATGAAGATGATATCGGGGTCGACCGCAAGTCCTCTTGCGATAGCCACTCTCTGCTGCTGACCGCCTGAAAGCTGCTTGGGATAGCGCTTCTCATAGCCGCTCAGACCTACAAGCTCAAGATATTTCTTTGCGATCTCAGCACGTTTCTCTTTCGGAACTTTTTTCGATTCAAGCCCCAGCTCCACGTTCCTGAGCACGTTTCTCCACGGCAGAAGTCCGTAATTCTGGAAAATAGTGATATTGTTTATGGAGGGAGCTGTTACCTCTTTGCCGTCTATCTTTACGCTTCCGCCACTGACCCTCTCAAAGCCTGCAAGTGCGTTGAGCAGTGTGCTCTTTCCGCAGCCCGACGGGCCGAGAAGGCATATGAACTCGCCTTTTTCAATATTAAGGGAAACATGGTCGAGAGCTGTGAACTCCTTGCCGTCCTGAACATAGTTCTTGCAGGCATCTTTTATCTCGATATACATCACACTGCACCTCCCCACGACTTCATTACAGCCTTTTCTATTAGTTTAAGGATACCGTCCAGCAGTATTCCTATGACACCGATAACAAGTATAGTTGCAAGAAGTATATCCGCACGGATATTGTTTCTTGCGTCGATTATCTGATAGCCCAGTCCCGACTGTGCGCCGACCATTTCGCCTGCAACGAGGAATATCCACGCCGTACCCAGTGCAAGATGGATACCGTTTGCTATCTGAGGGAAAGCCGCCGGAAAGATGACCTTCCATGTCAGTGACGGCTGCTTTATGCCGAAATTCTTTGATACTTTAAGGTAGATAGGGTCGATATTCCCAACTGCCGACACAGTAGAGAGCAGCACAGGGAAAAATGCAGCGATAAAGATAATAACGATAGCAGGCACATCGCCTATACCGAATAACAGTACGATAAACGGCATCCATGCTGTCGGCGAGATAGGTCTCAGGAGCTGAAGTGCAGGGTTCACATACCGGAACACCTTCGGTATCCTGCCGAGGATAAGTCCGAGAACTACAGCCACAATGACAGAACTAAGGTATCCTATGCAGAATCGGTACATACTGGTCCTGATATTTTCAAACAGCCTGCCGTTGTCTATCATCTCCAGCAGGGCATCGAACGCCATTTTCGGCGACGGGAACAGCGCCTTGTTGTAGCTGCTCACGGAAAAGAGTATCTGCCATATAAGTATGAGTATTGCGATCGAGATCACAACATTTTTTAATGAAAGTAGCTTTTTCATAGATATCACGCCTTATCAGAAATCATTCTTTACAAATTCCGCATAGGTGGGAGGATTATCGGAAAGACCGTACTCCTTGACCTTTTCTGCGAGGGTGTTATATTCTTCTTCTGTTATTTCGAGGTTGTTGTATGATATCCACTGAAGGGATATATCAAGCACTTCATCGCTCTGGGTGAAGTATTTCTTTGCAGTAGCCTTTGCCTTGTCCTTATCAAGGGAATTTCCTGCCTTTTTGTAATTCTCGACAAATGACTTTGCATCATCGTGACGCTCGTCAATGAACTTATCTGTGAGCACAAGTCCGCAGCAGAGGGAATTCTCCCACAGTTCCTCGGAAGTGAAAAGAACCTTTCCTGCGCCAAGATTTACTCCCATTGCACCGAATGGTTCAGCCACACAGTAGCCGTCTATCTGACCGCTTGCAAGTGCCGAAGGCATCTCTGTCGGAGCAAGCTCCGTAACATTCACATCATTTACGGTAAGTCCTGCTGTAGCAAGTGCATCATTGAGCAAGATATTATGCGACGACTGTCTGTGAGGTATCGCAAAGGTCTTTCCCTTGAGGTCGGCTGCGGTGTCAATATCATTCGATACTATGATAACGTTTCCGTCATGATGTCCGAGAGCAACCGCCTTTATGCCGATGCCCTCCTGCTTTGACTTCATTGCAAGCTCGATGAGTACAGATGCTCCGTCAACTCTGTTGGAGTTGAGTGCGTCCAGCAGTTCGTTCCATGAGCCGTACTTTACAAGCTCTACCTTCAGTCCCGACTCCTTCTCCAGCTCCTCAGCTTCTTCAAGTACAGCAAGTGAATGAGTTATGGGGAGATATGCTATTTTAACGGTATTTGCGCTGCCTTCATCTTTTTTGCTTTATTCAGGCACCTGCTG
>CACZEJ010000073.1 GCA_902780115.1 Ruminococcus flavefaciens
AGAGAAGAATACTTTGTTTGTTTCTTGATCTGTAATCATCTTGGGTAAACTAATGTTCCTTCAACAACGCCATTTTCGTCTATTGTTACTGAATCAGCATATTTGATGGATTTTTTGTCCTTCAGCACAAAATACTCGCTACCTATTTTCTTTTCAAAGACATTCCTGCGGCTTATGGACACTCCCGATGATGCTCTGCCGCTTGCTGCTTCGTATATGCGCATATATTTCTGCGGAACTATTGCAAGTATGCTCTACAACTTCGGCTCTGCCATACTCCGTGCAGCAGGTGATACAAAAAGTCCGCTGTACTATCTTACGGCAGCAGGAATACTTAATTTCTTCCTGAACCTTTTCTTTGTAATTGCCCTGAAAATGGACGTGGCAGGTGTTGCCCTCGCAACAACGATCTCTCAGATCATGTCAGCTGCACTTATTATACGCACCCTTATCAAAAGGGACGACGCTTGCAGGCTCGAACTGAAAAAAATGCATATATACGGCAGACAACTGAAAAGGATATTGCAGATAGGTCTGCCGGCAGGTATTCAATCTTCCCTTTTCGCCATTTCAAACGTTATCATACAGTCCTCCATCAATTCCTTCGGCTCTGTGGTAATGTCAGGAAATGCTGCTGCGCAGAACATCGAAGGCTTCGTGTATACTTCGATGAATTCATACAGCCAGACTGCCCTCAACTTCACGGGACAGAACTACGGAGCTCAAAAGATCGACAGAATACGCAAGATCATGTGGGTCTGCCTCATATCTGTATTCTGTACAGGTGCTGTTCTCGGTATAACTGCAATGATATTTGGCGATCAGCTGCTCTCAATTTACATAACCGACTCGGCTGACGCTATAAAATATGGGCTTGTCCGCATGAAATATATCATGATACCTTATTTCCTGTGCGGTCTCATGGACGTTGCAACAGGTCTGATCCGCGGACTTGGCAGGTCTGTGCTGCCAATGCTGATAACAGTCGCTGGAGTTGTCGGCATAAGACTCGGCTGGATATATATCGTGTTCAGGATCCCCGAATATCATACGATACAAAGCTTGTATATCTCCTATGCTTTTTCGTGGGCTGCCACCTTTACCGCCGAGATAATCGTGTTCATTATCATAATGCGACGTATAACCAAACAGCAACTATGTAATGCCTGAGTTTTCTCAGGCTTTCAGTCTGTCAATAAACCACAATTTCATTAAGGAACGCCTTCTCTTGCAAGGCGTTCCCTCTTAAAAAACAGTCCACCGGACTGTTTTTTAATTCACCCTTTGCGAGGCGCTTTGAGGCTATTTGTGGGGCTACCAAAGGCGCTGCCTCTGGACTCTGCCAAAGGAACACAGTCCCTTTGGAATCCCGTTATTAGTTGAAATCAACTTTTTCGACAAGCTGAAAGCCTGAGTTTGCTCAGGCTTTGTTTTATTTGCCGAGCTCTCTGCACGACGTGAATGCAGCTTCAGCCTCTCTGAGGAAATATCCCCTCTCTGCATTGCACACAGGACAGTTCTGCGGAGGTTCCGTTCCCACATGGATATGACCGCAGTTGAGACATATCCAGCGCTGCTCGGTGTCATCGCTCCTGAACAGAGTACCTTCGCTGTAATGCTTGCTGTAATACTCAAATCTTGCACGATGCTGCTCCTCGATATCGCCTATCATTCTGAACTTCGCAGCTGCTTCTGCAAAGCCCTCCCCTGTGGCTATACGTGCAAAATCAGGATATATCGAACACGCCTCGTTTTCTTCATCCTTTTCAGCCGCTTTCAGAAGCTGCCCGATATCGTCGGTAACTTCAACAGGATAGCCGCAGGATATATCAATATGCTGCCCTTCCGACTGCTCCATGAGCTTCCAGAACACCATTGCGTGACGTTCTTCCTGTTCCGCTGTAAAACGAAACAGCCTCTCGATCACGATGAGCTTCTTCTGCTGTGCTGTAAGAGCTGCCTGATAATACCTCTGACGCGACTGACATTCACCTGCAAAAGCCCGCATAAGATTGATCTTTGTCTGACTTTCATTAAAAATGGTCTGCATAATACTACCTCCTTTTGAGAATAGTATTAGCAGACCGTTTTGATTTATACGAACTTAATCATCAAGAATAGTATAACGGTACTTCATTATGTTTTCCGGATCCTTCAGGCGGATATTCTGAATATGTCCGCACTGAGGACAAGCTTCACATATGACCTGACTTCTCTTCGGTCTCAGCTTCTTCTCCTCACCTTCAGGATAAAACTGTAACGCATATGGAGTAGTCAGTGTTCCCGTAACGACCTTAGCCGCGCAAAATTCACATACCATGTCCATAAAATGCCCCCCCTCGTATATTTTATATTTTGTCAGTGTCTGCTCTGATGATGTGAATTTTTCCGAGATGCCGTCTGCGGATCCTTGATCTTTAAATTTATGAGCATAACATATATATCTGCTGACTTCTTATTCATTATATCACTTTAACAATAAAAAGTCAACAAAAAGAGCGGACACAATGTCCGCTCTTTTAATGAATTCAGCAACGAATTATATTTCGTTTACCTTTCTCTCAATATACTTTGTATGGAGAACCTCATGAGCCTTGTGGCTGCCCGGCTTCTCGAAGAATTCTTCGTAAACCTTCTTGATAGCTGGGTTTTCATGAGACTGTCTTACAGGCATTGATGCATCAAGGTTGTAGAGAACCTTAGCTCTCTCTTCTCTGATGTCAACGAAGTTTCTTACACCCATTGGAACCTGTGGCTGACCGCCGCCGTTTACACAGCCGCCGGGACAAGCCATGATCTCGATAAACTGAGCCTTACAGCTTCCGTCTCTGATGCTTTCAAGAACCTTTCTTGCATTAGCAAGACCGCTTGCAACTGCAACGTTAACGTCAAGATCGCCAACCTTGTATGTAGCTTCCTTGATTCCGTCTGTACCACGAACCTGTGGGAGGTCTGTTACGTTTTCGCCTGTGAGTGTGTGAACAGCTGTTCTGAGAGCAGCCTCCATAACACCGCCTGTTGCGCCGAAGATAACAGCTGCACCTGTAGAGATACCAAGCGGATCATCAAACTTCTCATCAGGAAGTGAATTGAAGAGGATACCTGCGCGCTCGATCATTCTGCCAAGCTCACGGGTTGTGAGAGCATAGTCAACGTCAGGTACGCCGGCAGCGCTCTGGTCAGGTCTGCCGATCTCGAACTTCTTAGCTGTACATGGCATGATAGATACCATAACGAGATTCTTTGGATCAATACCCATCTTCTGAGCATAGTATGTCTTAGCAGTTGCACCGAACATCTGCTGTGGTGACTTACAGCTTGAAAGATGTGGGAGAAGGTCTGGGAAGTAGTGCTCACAGAACTTAACCCATCCTGGTGAACATGAAGTAATAAGCGGGAGAACTCCGCCGTTCTGTACACGCTCGATGAACTCGTTTGCTTCCTCCATAATAGTAAGGTCAGCAGCAAAGTCTGTATCGAATACCTTGTCGAAGCCGAGTCTGCGGAGTGCAGCAGCCATCTTGCCCTCAACGTTTGTGCCGATAGGATTACCGAAGCACTCACCGAGACCTGCACGTACAGCAGGAGCTGTCTGAACGAGAACTGTCTTCTCAGGATCTGCGATAGCAGCAAGAACTTCCTTAGTGTAGTCCTTTTCAGCGATAGCGCCAACAGGACATACTGCGATACACTGTCCGCAGGATACACAGCTTGTCTCGCCGAGACCCATATCAAATGCAGAACCGATGTATGTCTTGAAACCTCTCTCATTAGCACCGATAACGCCGATACCCTGTGTCTTTGCACATACTGCTACGCAGCGGCGGCAAAGGATACACTTGTTGTTGTCACGGTACATATGAGCAGCAGAGCTGTCGATCTCATACTCATTCTTTACGCCGTCGTAAACTGTAGCGTCTTCAACGCCATAGTCCTTAGCAAGCTTCTGGAGCTCGCAGTTGCCGCTTCTTACGCAGGAGAGGCACTTTCTGTCATGAGTAGAAAGAATGAGCTCGAGAGTTCTCTTTCTTGACTCGATGACCTTTGGTGAATTTGTGAGGATCTCCATATTATTGGAACATGGGTAAACACAGCCTGCAACCAGACGGAAGCCTCTGCCTTCGTTTACTTCTGTAACGCAGATACGGCAGGCACCGATCTCGTTGATCTCTTTCATATAGCAAAGTGTAGGAATTTCAAAGCCAGCCTTGTGAGCAGCCTCAAGAACAGTGGTGCCCTTAGGTACTTCTAATTCAACACCGTTGATTTTAACAGTTATATTTTCCATTACTATTCCTCCGCTTACTTCTTGATGATTGCCTTGAACTTACATGTTGCGATACAAGCGCCGCACTTTACGCACTTATTCTTGTCGATCTCCATAGCAGCGAGCTTCTTTCCGGGAGCAACGTAATCAGTTCTTGTGATAGCGGAAGCAGGACACTGCTTAGCACACATACCGCAGCCGATACAGCTGTCCTTGATGATCTCAAAGCTGAGAAGATCCTTACATACGCCTGCAGGACACTTCTTGTCAACAACGTGAGCGATATACTCATCACGGAAGCATCTGAGTGTGGAAAGAACAGGGTTTGGAGCAGTCTGTCCGAGACCGCAGAGTGAGTTAGCCTTGATGTGGTAAGCAAGTTCTTCGAGCTTGTCGAGGTCCTCAAGAGTTCCCTTGCCCTTTGTGATCCTGTCAAGGATCTCCCACATTCTCTTTGTACCGATACGGCATGGTGTACACTTACCGCATGATTCATCAACTGTGAATTCGAGGAAGAACTTAGCGATATCAACCATACAGTTATCTTCGTCCATAACGATAAGTCCGCCTGAACCCATCATTGAACCGATACCGATGAGGTTATCGTAGTCGATCGGGATATCGAAGTTTGAAGCGTCGATACATCCGCCTGAAGGACCACCTGTCTGAGCAGCCTTGAACTTCTTGCCGTTCGGGATACCGCCGCCGATCTCTTCGATAACTTCGCGGAGAGTTGTACCCATAGGAACTTCTACGAGACCTGTGTTCTTGATCTTACCGCCGAGAGCGAATACCTTAGTACCCTTTGACTTCTCAGTACCCATTGATGCGAACCACTGAGCGCCATTGAGAATGATCTGTGGGATATTAGCGTATGTCTCAACGTTATTGAGGATAGTTGGCTTCTGGAAAAGTCCTTTTTCAGCAGGGAACGGAGGTCTTGGACGCGGCTCACCGCGGTTGCCTTCGATAGATGTCATAAGAGCAGTTTCCTCACCGCAAACGAAAGCACCTGCGCCGAGACGGAGGTCGATATCGAAGCAGAAGTCTGTTCCGAAGATGTTCTTACCGAGCATACCTGCTTCACGAGCCTGCTTGATAGCTATATTAAGTCTCTCTACAGCGATAGGATACTCTGCACGAACGTAGATGTAACCCTGTGTAGCGCCAATAGCGTAACCTGCGATAGACATAGCCTCGAGAACTACGTGTGGGTCGCCCTCAAGTACTGAACGGTCCATGAATGCACCCGGGTCGCCCTCGTCAGCGTTACAGCAAACGTATTTCTGATCTGCGTTAGGAACGATATTTCTTGCGAGCTTCCACTTCATACCGGTTGGGAATCCGCCGCCTCCGCGTCCGCGGAGACCTGAATCGAGGATTGTCTGGATAACGTCCTCAGGAGTCATAGTTGTGAGCACCTTGCCGAGAGCCTCATATCCGTCTCTGCCTATGTACTCATTGATATCCTCAGGATTGATAACACCGCAGTTTCTGAGAGCTACACGGTGCTGCTTTTTATAGAATGATGTATCGTCGAGTGCCTTGATCTCGTCGCCTGCAACAGTCTCCTCATAGAGGAATTCCTTAACAGGATTGCCGCCGATGAGGTGCTCATCAACGATACGTGGGATCTCCTCTACCTTTACGCGTGAGTAGAATGATCCCTCAGGATAAACGATCATGATAGGTCCGCGCTCACAAAGACCGAAACATCCTGTCTTAACGATCTGTACCTTATCTGTAAGTCCCTTTGCTGCGAATTCCTTCTCAAGCTCCTCAATGATCTTTGGTGAGCCTGAAGATGTACATCCTGTACCGCCGCAGACAAGGACGTGTCTTTCATATTTTGAAGAAGCATTGCCATGTGTTCTGAGAGCTACTTCGCCCTTCATGCTGTCTCTGACAACCTTGAGTTCTTCAAGAGTTTTCATAAGTTAACCTCCTAAATGGTAATGTTTGGAATTAAGCGTATTTTTCGATGATCTTGTCAACGTCGTCAACAGTGAGACGGCCGTAAACGTCCTCATTTACAGTGAGAACAGGTGCAAGTCCGCAAGCACCGATGCAGCGGCAAGCGTCAAGTGAGAACTTACCGTCGGGAGTGCACTCGCCTCCGCCTATTCCAAGCTTTTCCTGGAGTTTATTATAAATATCTCCGGAACCCTTTACGTAGCAAGCTGTACCAAGACAGACTGAGATTGTGTATTCGCCCTTTGGATAGAGTGAGAACTGAGCATAGAATGTAACAACGCCGTAGATCTTCTCAAGCGGGATACCTGTCTTGTCGGAAATAATTGCCTGAACCTCGATCGGAAGGTAGCCGTAGATTTCCTGAGCCTTCTGAAGGATGGGCATAAGAGAACCCTTATCGTTCTTCTTTTCTTCGATAACCTTGAGAAGCTCAGCTTCCTGCTCGGGAGTACCCTTGAAGGGAACAGTTGATTTAGCTGAATTCATTAAATGGACCTCCTTAGTTTTAGCTGTGAAAAATGTAACAATGTCAAGCACAAAAAAATAATGCTGTGAGTACATATCACATCTCACATATCATAATGTATTATAACATATAATGAAGAAAATTTCTATCTACAATTTAGACTAATTAGATATATATTTACTGTGCATTTTATACAATGATGCATAATATTATCCCGCAGCAGCTCTCTAACATTTACAAGTGTCAAGGCATTTAGTTCGTCCATAGGCATTGGTATAATTAAGCATGATACTGTTAGCTGTCAAACTATGAATTTTTCTTTAATTTATCATAATAATTTCTTATCAAAAATTGCCGTCTTCTACGTTATTAATGTACAATTATTGTTCTGCTTTTATCAGATTTCTCATTCTATATATGTTTATACTTATTCATACAAAATTCTCAGTTTCATTCTTTCCATTTGCATTGACAAATCTGCAATATTATTGTATATTAAATTCAGAACATCTGATAATCAGCGTTTTTTCGCTGATCCCGCCATTCAGCAGTATGTCCTGCACTGCATATTGCTGTGTCAATATCATCGCCTCTGCGGCAAAAGGAGCATTTATGAGTTTACCTAATGACCCCGTGATCTTACTTAGTTATATCAACACTCTCCTTCGTGACGAGTATTCGACATTTGAGGAACTCTGCAAGAGTTTGTGCGTTTCTGAGGACGATATTGTCTCAAAGCTGAGCGGTATCGGTTATGTTTACGATAATAATACTAATTCATTCAGATAGTATCAAGCTTTGAGGATACCGAGAGATGCTTTTTGCATCTGATGGGAGGGCATTATGAAACATTTATTCAAGACATTATCGGCTGCGGCAGCTTCCGCTGTCATTGCCGTATGCTCCGTTCCGACCTATATTTCATACGGAGCCGACACAGAAACCGAACAGAAATACACCGTCCATTATGACATAAGTGAAGAGGGCGTTTTTATCCCCGCAGATAAAGAAGGAAATGTTCCCGAACTCAATGATGTTCAGGTCAACCCTAATTCTACTTTCCTGATCACCGATATCGAACCTGAAAAGGAAGGCTTTATATTCAGCGGCTGGACTTATGACGATATAGTCGGATACACTGCTGATGATGTTTGCCGCGTGTATGAATCGGATATCACCATGCACCCCGTATGGGTGGACGAGGCCGATGATAATATGCATACTGTATCCTTCTACGTTGAGGGCAACGAAGAGGCAAAAGACTATGTCCCCGATCAGAAGCTGCTCAAAGGTAGGCTTGTTACTATACCAACATGGATATTCCCTCCTGATGGTTACAAGCAAAGAGGCTGGACGGACGGAGTCTATGAATTTGCTGCTTACACCAAGGTAATAGTTCATGATGAGGATATCACTTTTACTCCTAATCTGAAAAAGCTGTACAAGATCACATATACTGTCGGTGATGCTGACAGAATAAACGGTGTTACTTCGCTGCAGTTCGAGATACACGAAGATGCAGAAACCAATCTTCAGGCTCTCGACCGCTTTTCACGAAGCGGCTTCAAAAACGTAGGCTGGCACTGTGAGGACGATGGAAAGGATTACGACGGCTACGCTGTCTTTTTAATGCCATCACACGATGTTACCATAACTCCGATATGGGAACCTATATTTTATAACATTCTCTTCAAGCCAACATCTAAGTCCAGCGATAACATCAAGGTACAGGGATATACGGACACTTACATAACTGCCCCTGAATGTACTGTTTCAAAAGAAGGCTATAAATTCAGCGGCTGGAAATATGACGATGTTATCGTTCAGCCCGGAGAAAAATACCTTATCAAAGGTTCAAAACCCGGTCTTGGAATTTCCTTTACCGCTGTATGGACTAAGATACCTGATTATCCGCCTTATTCACACGTTGTAAACGTTTACAATTATTCAACAAATGAACTCCTCAACGATGCACAGCTTTATGGAATGTGGACATTGGTAAGTGACGGCGGTGTCGCAGAACCTCTTGAATCTATCGACACTTCAAAGAGCAATCCTGCTGTTTTCAGCTACGAAAAATACTTAGACGAAAAGGAATGTTCTTTCAAGATTCTTCCTACAAATTCCGATTCAAAGTATTTCTTCCGTAAAAGCAGTTACACAATTAAGACAGATGAAGAAAACCATATAACATACCACAATGTTTACCTTTCAGAGAAAATGTACGGCGACGCTAACTGTGACAACAGCATAGATATGGGAGACGTTGTTATCATTATGCAGTCGCTCGCTAATCCCGACAAATACGGCTACGAAGGCAGCGATAGAAATGCTATACTCGATCTTGGTCTTGCTAATGCTGATGTCTGGAACACAGGCGACGGCGTTACAGGCGAAGATGCTCTTCATATCCAGAAGTATCTTCTCGGTCTTTGTGATATAACTGCTAAAGTTACTGTATCTCCGATGCCTGAATAAAATCAAAAAGGACTGCATATGCAGTCCTTTCAGTCTGTCAATAAACCCCAATTTCATTAGGGAACGCCTTCTCTTGCAAGGCGTTCCCTCTTAAAAAACAGTCCACCGGACTGTTTTTTAAGTCACCCTTTGCGAGGCGCTTTGAGGCTATTTGTGGGGCTTTGCCCCACACCCTACCAGAGGCGCTGCCTCTGGACTCCGCCAAAGGAACTCAGTCCCTTTGGAATCCCGTTATTAGTTGAAATCAACTTTTTCGACAA
>CACZEJ010000074.1 GCA_902780115.1 Ruminococcus flavefaciens
ACCCTACCAAAGGCGCTGCCTCTGGACTCTGCCAAAGGAACACAGTCCCTTTGGAATCCCGTTATTAGTTGAAATCGACTTTTTCGACAAGCTGGGGCGGCGGAACGCCGCCCCTACATGGCTAATGGCTAAAGGCTCGCGGGCGGATATATCCGCCCCTACAGGCTAAAAAAGGACTGCTTTTGCAGTCCCTTTTTTTAATCAGCCGTCTATTTTAGGAAGATTTGCGAGAGATTTAGCGATCTCCTCATCTGTCGGGATATAGTCGCTCATAGTGCCGTCGTTGTATGCGCCGTAAGCGTACATATCAAAGTAGCCTGTACCTGTAAGACCGAAGAGGATAGTCTTCTCCTCGCCTGTCTCCTTGCACTTGAGAGCTTCGTCGATAGCTGCGCGGATAGCGTGGCTGCTCTCAGGAGCAGGAAGGATACCCTCAACTCTTGCGAACATCTCAGCAGCCTCGAATACAGCAGTCTGCTCAACGGAAGTAGCTTCCATGAGACCCTGATCGTAAAGCTCGGAGAGTATGGAGCTCATACCGTGGTAGCGGAGACCGCCTGCGTGGTTAGGTGAAGGCATGAAGCCGCTGCCCAGTGTGTACATCTTCTGGAGCGGGCAAACCTTACCTGTGTCGCAGAAGTCGTAAGCGTAAGAACCTCTTGTAAGGCTCGGGCATGAAGCAGGCTCAACAGCGATGAAGCGGTAATCAGCTTCGCCGCGGAGCTTTTCGCCCATGAATGGTGAGATAAGTCCGCCGAGGTTTGAACCGCCGCCTGCACAGCCGATGATGATATCAGGCTTGATGTTGTACTTGTCCATAGCAGCCTTTGTTTCGAGACCGATGATAGACTGGTGGAGGAGTACCTGTGCAAGAACGCTTCCGAGAACATAGCGGTAGCCTTCCTTGGTGGTAGCAGCTTCAACAGCTTCGGAGATAGCACAGCCGAGGCTTCCGTTTGTGCCCGGGAATTCTTCGAGGATCTTCTTGCCTATCTTAGTTGTATTTGAAGGCGAAGGAGTTACGTTTGCGCCGTAGGTACGCATAACTTCGCGGCGGAAAGGCTTCTGTTCGTAGCTTACCTTAACCATGTATACGTTACAGTCAAGACCGAAGTAAGCACAAGCCATTGAAAGAGCTGTACCCCACTGACCTGCACCTGTCTCTGTAGTAACGCCCTTGAGACCCTGCTTCTTAGCGTAGTAAGCCTGAGCGATAGCGGAATTGAGCTTATGGCTTCCGCTGGTGTTGTTGCCCTCGAACTTGTAGTATATCTTAGCAGGTGTACCCAGCTTCTTTTCGAGGAAGTAAGCTCTTACGAGAGGTGATGGGCGGAACATCTTGTAGAAGTCCTGAATTTCCTGCGGAATGTCGATATAAGGAGTTGTTTCGTCGAGCTCCTGCTTTACGAGCTCGTCGCAGAAAACGTGGCTGAGTTCCTCAGCTGTACAAGGCTTGCCTGTACCCGGGTTAAGGAGAGGAGCGGGCTTCTTCTTCATATCAGCGCGTACATTGTACCACTGTTTAGGGAGCTCATTTTCCTCGAGATAAATTTTGTAAGGGATTCTTTCGTCTGCCATTGACATAGATCATTCTCCTTTTCAGAATATTATAGACTCACTATGCCGTGACGGAATATAAAAAGCTTCTGTCCCGGCATTGATAAAAATGCGGGGACAGAAGCTGCGATCTCTTCTGCGGTGCCACCCTGCTTGACGCATAGCGTCCACTTCGTTACGTCTGCTTTTGTTAACGCAGAGCCTCTGCGTCGCACCTACACAGCGCCTAAGGCACCTTCGGATTGCCCTCGGAAGTCCATTCATACTGTATCTGCATACCTGCTCACACCGACCGCAGGCTCTCTGTGAAGCTCGTACAGGATTACTCACACTTCGTCATCGGTTTTATCGTATTAGCATTATATCATAGCTTTTCGGCAATGTCAAGGGATTTTTCTCAAAAAAACGCAGCCTTCTTACGGACACCTGCCTATTACCCATAATAGAAGTTAACTATAGGTAATTTTTAGAAAAACTCTTTTCATCGTGCGGAAAAGATGATATAATATATAGCAGTTATTTTATATCGCTCCTGTACTTTGCACGGGTGCGTGAGATACTCTCCTCACTGCGCTTGATGAGGTTGAGGAGCGAAGATGAATATTGAGCGTAATCCTTCTGGAGAGTTGCTGTAGTAACATAGAGGGTATCGAAATTGTCAACGCAGTCGTTGCCGTCGAGTGCGATACCGCTGGACGCGGCTTTGATGTTGGCTTCGCTCATGGATACGATAGCATTTGCGCTGTCGTTTGCGATAACTTTAGGGATACGGAAAAGCTTCTGGTCGTTGTGAGGGTTAGCGTTGTAGACGATACGGAAGAGCTTATATACTGAGAGCATAAGGTAGGACGAAACTTCTTTTATGAGGGTGATACTGTTAGCTTTCTGAGCGAGGCTGAACAGAAGGCTGATGGAGTTGTTTACGATCCTTCGGTTGAAGTTGATGATCTCAGGTGAAGGCATTTTCATGCTGTTGTTTCCGTCGTCGTCGGGGATATCCTCGATAGTGATGGTCTTGCCCTCCGGCTCAGGAGTTCTTCCAAGGAGATAGTCGCAGGAAACATTATAATAATCCGCGATCTTTACAAGGAAATTAAGACCGCATTCACGTATACCTTTTTCATAATGAGAGAGCAGTGCCTGAGAGATGCCTAAATCCGTAGCAGCCTGCTTCTGGCTTATGTGCCTCTCCTTGCGCTGTAAGGTTATTATTCTTGCGAAATCTGAATTCATGGAAATTCCTCCTAAGTAATATTCATCAAAATCTGTTACTATTATTATAATACAAAATGTATAATTTGTAAATATGCAGAAATATGAAAGAATTTCTGTAAATATGTAGTATTTTTCGTGAAAATTACTAAGAGTTAAAAAAACGGGCAGTAATTTTGTGCAAAATTGTCCTATCTGTATGATAATTTAATGTCAAAGGTGCTTTAAGCTTGATATATAAAGGAGAAGTGTATGAAAGGTTATAGGATAAGTGTGCTTCGTCACGGTATGACGGAGGCAAACGAAAAGGGAATATATATAGGCAGGACGGATATGCCGCTTTCGGGCAAGGGTGCAGCCGATCTTGCCGCAAAAATGGACGAATTCGACTACCCTACCGTACACAGGGTCTATTCTTCGCCGCTGAAGAGATGTACAGAGACTGCGGATATACTTTTTCCACACACAGAGCTGTGTACTGTTGATGATCTGAGGGAGCTCGACTTCGGTGAATTCGAGAACAAGAGCATCGACGAGCTTGCAAAGCGCGAGGACTACAACAAGTGGCTCCGCGGCGGCAAGGACAACCGTCCCCCAAAGGGCGAGAGCCTTGAGGAGATGACTGCGCGATGTTACAAGGCGCTCCACGAGGTCATCATGGACATGATGGAGACAGGACTTACTCACTGTGCCATGATAACTCACGGCGGCATCATATCCAATATGATGAGCTGCTTCGGACTTCCGAAATACGACCCGAAGACACTGCAATGTGATTTCGGCATGGGTTTTGAGATCATCGTGACAGCGCAGATGTGGCTGAATTCTCAGGCATTTGAGATACTGGGCTACTGTCCCTATGACAAGATAACCGATCAGGAGTACTGATATTATAGTTATTAGTGAGTAGTGAGCAGCTTGTAGGGGCGGCGTTCCGCCGCCCGTAAGTGAGTAGTTCAGAGTTTCGGTGTCCGCGGCAGTGGGCACAATAACTCTCAGCTGTATAATCTGCTGCGGTTCGGGAACAATATCTGCAAGATCCTTTTTCGGAGGTGCAGATATGAAGGTCAGGGAGCTTATCCGCTTTTCAAGGCAGCTGCTGAAATGCAGGTTTGCACGTACAATGATGATATGTCTGCTGCCTCTCGGCACGGAGATGTTCTTCAGATGTGCAGAGGCGGCAGTATACTGTATATTGCTGTATTTCGGGGAATACGACCCGATCACTCTTTTCAGCGGAAGGAATTCCTTACAGCTCACTGCGGCAGCTGTGTGTTCGCTTCTGAGATGGGTGACAGCTGCTCCGCTGATGTACTGTGCAGCGTACAGACTTTACGGAATGACGGAAGAAACGTCCAAAAAGCGTCACGAGCCCATATCGAGGGTACTGCTGAGAAAGCGCACCTTCAAGCGCAGTATTTCTGCGGCTCTCTGGACGAAGGTCATAGGGCTGCTCGCACTTGCTCCCGCGGTATTTTTCGGAGTATCGGCATTCAACATCATGCACGGGAGACTGGACGCAAGGGAGACTTTCATGGCTGTAAATGCGGTCTTTCTCGGAGCTGTTTCCATACTGCTGTGGCTGTCGCTGAAGCTGAGTTTTGCGGCAGTACCGTTTTTGCTGGTGCGCTTCCCGAAGATGACGGCGTTCAGGACAGTGCTGTATTCGGTAAGGTTCATGAGCGGCAGAAAAAGCGTATTGCTGCGGCTTTTGGCGGTATATATGCCTCAGATGCTGACTATTGTGGGGATACCCATTGCATTCACAAGACTTATGACGGCATTTTCGCTCAGTATAGATATTTTTATCAAGGAGGACGAGTATCTTGAAACGGATAGAACTGACAGTGGACACGGAAGCTCCCGTGACGCTGGAAAGGTTTCTCCTCGGAAAAAAAGGAGTTTCAAGACGGCTGCTGACAAAGCTTAAACGTCAGAAGGACGGCATAACACGGGACGGAGCTCTCGTGCGCAGCATAGATATGGTGGAGCGCGGCGATGTCATCGTGCTGAACATGGAGGACGACAGCTTCCTTGAACCCAATGGCAGCCTGAATGTGCCCATAGCCTTTGAGAATGAGAGCCTTGTGGTGTTCAATAAGCCCAGCGGTATGCCTGTACACCCGTCCATACGGCATCAGGGCGACACTCTCGGGAATTATTTCGCTTATCTTTACCCCGAGCTGACCTTCCGCTCGGTAAACAGGCTCGACCGCGACACCTCAGGACTTTGTATCATCGCAAAGGACGCTCATGCGGCGAATATGCTGCAAGGCTGCTGCAAAAAGGTCTACTATGCGGCGGTACACGGGGAGATACCCGAGAGCGGCACCATCGACGCTCCCATTGCCCGTGAGCGCGAGTCCATTATTCTGCGCTGTGTCCGCGATGACGGACAGAGGGCGGTAACTCACTTCAAAAGGCTTAAAACCAACGGTAAGTACTCCCTTGCGGAGATAGACCTCGAAACGGGACGTACTCACCAGATAAGAGTTCATTTTGCTCATATCGGAGCGCCCCTTGCAGGCGATGACCTGTACGGCGGTCTTCGTGATGATATACCAAGACAGGCTCTGCACTGCGGAAAACTGACATTCAGCGACCCCATGTCAGGCGAGCTTGTCACCGTATCCTCGGAGCTCCCGAAGGATATGACCGATCTTTTTTCACAGGAGGAATAATTATGGAAAAAATAGCAAGCTTTCAGGTAGATCACACAAAATTCAGTGTGGGTCTGTACATATCACGTATCGACGGCGATATCGTAACATATGACGTTCGTATGGTAAAGCCGAACGGCGGCGTATATCTTGCAACTCCGTCAATGCATACTATCGAGCATCTTTTCGCAACATATGCAAGAAATTCCGAGTTCGGAAAGAATATCGTATACGTAGGACCAATGGGCTGCCGCACAGGTTTTTATCTGCTCACAAGAGGACTTTCTCATGAAAATGCAATAAAGCTGGTTCGTGAAGCATATACTTTCGTAAGAGACTTTGAGGGCGATATCCCGGGCGTTTCAGAGGTAGAGTGCGGAAATTACCGTGAACACGACCTTGCATCAGCTAAGAAGGACGTTGTGCCGCTTCTTGAAAAGCTTGACGGCTACACAGTAGAAATGCTTGATTATTCGTGGTATTTTGACAAGAATTAAAAGAATTTATTGTGCAATGTAACGAAATATCCCCTTGAAGTGTAAACTTAGGGGATTTTTTCGTTGTATTATCACATAAATTTGGTATAATATAATTTGTGCGGTCTGAATGACGCAGACTTATTTTCGTGAAAGGAGATGCTGCTTTTGGAACTCGGACATTACGATGACAATGAAGACGAGAAACGCAGAAAGTCTGAATTGCTGTCAGATGCCGCGGATATCGTGGCAAACAACTGGGGAGTATTCGCAAGATTCGGACATTTTGCCGTTAAATTCGGTGCAGCTCTGCTCCTTGGTATCATAATAAGTCTTAAACTGATATTCTCTGAGCTGATCGACATCGGAGCTTCACTTATCAAAGCCGTGATATGGCTGCTAAAGGAGATGGCTTCGCCGCTGAGGAGCCGCTTCGACCTTAACAAAAAGCTCCAGAAGCAGGTCAGAAAGGCTAAAAAAGAGAACAAGAGCGAGTATAACAAGGCGCTGCTGAATTTCTGGGGCTCATACCTCTTCGGCGAAGACGGCGTTTTCTATACCGCCTTCAATTATATATTCCCCGTTGTGTCGATAGCCTTTCTTATAGGTATAGTCCGCTACGGATCGGGTCTTGAGTACGGTCTGAGCGTGGAGTATAACGGCAGAGAGATAGGCATGATAACCGCTGAGTCGGATTTTGAAGCTGCCGAGCGTGAGGTGCAGCAGAGAATATCCTACGCCGAAAACGAGGACGTTATCGACATCTCGGCAAAGTATTCGCTGAGGATAATCAACGAGAACGACACTATCGTTTCCGCAGCTCAGCTTGCAAACGAGATGCTCGAAGCTTCCGATCAGGCTCTGAAAGAGGCTTACGGCATATATATCGACGGAAAGTTCGTGGGAGCAGTTGCGGATAAAAATGCAGTCCAGGAAGCTCTCAACGAGAGGATAATGAATTATCGCGTTGACGGCGTTATAAAGGATCTGGAATACAAGAACAAGATCGAGTATTCCCACGGTGTATACCTTGCAAACAGCGTAATGACCGAAAAGGACGCGATAGCACTGCTCACCTCCTCCAAGGAGAAGAACGCGGTATATATCGCACAGCGCGGCGATACCGCTGTTACTATCGCCCAGAAGTACAATATGGAGCTTTCAAAGCTTGAGGAGCTCAATCCCGATATCTCGCAGAACTGCCAGAAGGGCACGATAATCAACGTTATCGAAACGGAAAGCTATCTGCCGATACAGTACGTCCGTGAGATGGATCCTGTTTCCTTCCTTGATTACGAGACAGTTGAGGTTGAGACCAGCTCGCTCAACGTCGGCACAAGAGATGTGCTTGTCAAGGGCAAAAGAGGCGAAAAGGTGAGCCATATCGAGGTAACTTACGTTGACGGAAAGGAGTACTCACGAAAGACTCTCAGTACTAAGATCACGAAGGAGCCTGTTGTGGAGAAAATAGGCATAGGTATCTATGCTGCCCGTCCTGACAGCGCAAGTACGGTACTTACGGGTTCGGGTGAATTCGGCTGGCCTGTTGACGGTGGCTGGGTGAGCGACGGATTCGGCGGCGAGAGAGGTCACAAGGGAATGGATATCGCAGCATCTACGGGTACTGAGATATATGCCGCAGCAGACGGAGAGGTCGTTTCCGCAGGCTGGAATACAGGCGGTTACGGTTACTTTGTACAGATAGGTCATACTGACGAGTACCAGACGGTATACGGTCATATGAGCGTGGTTCTTGTTACGGAGGGACAGTACGTTTCAAGGGGACAGCTTATCGGAAAGGTAGGAAATACAGGTAATTCCTTTGGTTCGCACTGTCATTTCGAGGTGCGTCACCTGGGCGTATGTCTTGATCCTAAGCTCTTCCTCAACACAGTTGACAGCTTCAACGACGAGAGAGACAAGGACACGGATAAAAAGTCCAACTGATATGAATTGCAAAAGCCATAACGCTTTCATAAGCGCTATGGCTTCAGTTTGTCAATAAACCCCAATTTCATTAGGGAACGCCTTCTCTTGCAAGGCGTTCCCTCTTAAAAAACAGTCCACCGGGACTGTTTTTTAATTCACCCTTTGCGAGGCGCTTTGAGGCTATTTGTGGGGCTTTGCCCCACACCCTACCAAAGGCGCTGCCTCTGGACTCTGCCAAAACAAACAGCTGCGGAGAGGGTATAATTAAAATGATAAATTTTATTTTCGGGAGTAATTATGTTCAGATTCTTTAGACTTTTCGGCGAGCAGTATATGGGGTTCTGGCTGCTGGGACTGATACTGTTTGCAGTTCAGGAGATACCGTATATGGTGATGCCGCTGTTCGATCTCGGCAGCGATCCGATAATGCATATGAAAGAGTCCTCGGCGGTGCTCGATGTGCTTGAAAAGGTGCTTGGCTCGCTGTGTATAGCACTTATGGCATTTGTGGTGCATAAGGACGCGGAGTTCTTTGCTGTGGGTTCGGGCAGGGAGAAGCTGTTTTTCTGGCTGGCTGCGGCTGTACTGCTGCTGAATTTTGCAGGCTGGGGACTTTATTTCGCAGGACATCAGACATTTTTTGTGATGATGTTCTTTATAGTGGTATTGCCGCCGCTGTACTATGTTTTCATAGGATTATGGCGAAACAATATACTGCTGACCGCTGTGGGAGCAGTATTCCTCATAGTGCATTTCGCACACGTATGGGGGAATCTTAAACTTGATAAAACGCTGTGAGGTGATGTGCCGTGAATAAGGAGTGGTCGGAGCTTAACAAGACCATGCAGGCTCAGATAAAGAAGAAAGAGACTTATCAGACAGGTTTAGAGACACTTTCAGCTCTCCGAAGCAGTCTTATGGACACTATTATGAACTTTTATGATGAGCTGGACAGACAGGAGTTCAATGCCATGCCATTTATCAATGCAGACGGCTATCACAGCAAGTCTGTAGCGTATTCGCTCTGGCACATCTTCCGTATCGAGGATATAGTGGCACATACTCTTATAAATGGCGATGAGCAGGTGTTTTTCAGCGGCGGTTATCAGAGGCGTATCAATTCTCCCATAATAACCACGGGAAACGAGCTCGTAAAGCAGCAGATAGCCGAGTTTTCGTCAGCTCTTGACATAAAGGAGCTCCTTTCGTACATAGTTGAGGTCAGGGAAAGCACAGAAGCTGTCCTGAAGCAGCTTCCCTTTGAGGAGCTCAGGCGGAAGGTATCCGAGGAGAGAAGAGAGCGGCTGAAGTCACTGAACGTGGTAAGCGAGGACGAAAACGCGGTATGGCTTATCGACTACTGGTGTGGAAAGGATATCCGCGGATTGATACAGATGCCCTTTTCAAGGCACTGGATAATGCATATCGAGGCAAGTCTCAGGATAAAGAACAGGATACACCCATAAAAAGCCCGAAAACTTAACTATAATACCGATATAGAAGCTTATATTTATTTATCGGGGGAAACCTTTCTGAGGAAAGGTTCTCCCCCGTACCCCTTTCCAAAGACTTTTAGCTGATTTTTTCTATAACAAAGCCCCTTTGTAATCTGTACAAAGGGGCAAATTTGCTTTTAGGGCTTTATTATAGAAAAAATGAAATAACGGTCATTGAAAGTGATACAAAAGCCTTCTTCAAAACATTTCTCTCAATAATAAGCATAAAACTTCTATATGAGTGCAATAGTTAAGCTTTCGGGCTTTTTACATTACTTCTTGTTCTTTTTATAGATGATAGCAAGTCCCTTTATAAGGAGGTTGTTATCAAGGATTATATCACGCTTGCAGAGCGGCACAACGAGCTCCGAGAGACCGCCTGTAGCTACAGCAGTACATTTTTCGCCCAGCTCCTCCTCGATGCGTTCGATTATGCCGTCGAGGGCGCTTGCGTTGGAGTAGAGTATGCCGCTTTTCAGGCAGTCGATAGTGTTCGTGCCTATTACATGGGGCGGAACCTCAAAATTGACCTTTGGGAGCTGGGCTGTACGTGCTGTGAGCGCGTCAGCTGCTACCTTCATGCCTGTGAGGATAAGACCGCCGCGGTAGTTCTTTTTGCTGTCAACTACCGAGAGAGTAGTTGCCGTGCCCATATCAATGATTATGAGCGGCGCAGGGTACTGATTGATAGCCGCAACAGCGTCAACAGCCTGATCGCTGCCCAGCTGGGCAGGGTTGTCGATGAGGATATTGAGTCCTGTTTTCACGCCGGGACCTGCCACCATGACTTCAACGCCGAAAAGCTTGCGGATAGCCTCCTTGACCGTATTTGTAACAGAAGGAACGACCGATGACATGATAGCATCGTCTATATCCTTTACGTTAAAGCTGTTCATTTCAAGGATAGTCTTTATGAGTACGGCATATTCGGCGGCAGTTGCGTTGTGGTTAGTGCTTATCCGCTCGAAGAGCACCACCTCGTCATTGCTGTCAACACAGCCGAAAACTACATTTGTATTGCCGATATCTACTGCTAAAAGCATAAAATGCCTCCTTATTGAGTTCAGTTTAGGGTCTTATCCGTGCGGAACGGCGGCAAAGGAAGTCCGTTCACGCCGAAAAGGTTCACATCTGCGTAGTTGATCCATTTGAAGCGAGCGGCGACAGGTATCTTCACCTCGTCGCAGGTCAGCTCGATGTACGGCAGAGCTACCTTTGCCTTTGCAGGGCAGAACACGCCGTCAGCGCCTGCAAGCTCGAAGCCGTCAAGGCAGTTTTCGTTCTTGCCGCCCAGACCCTTCTCATGATTTGTGAGCTTGATGAGCATGGTGCAGCCCTGTACCTGATAGCTTTCGTACATCGGCGGCAATGACATACTCCTGCTCATAAGACCATAGACCTCTGTCATAGCCTGCATATAAAGTCTGTGACCTACAGGAGCTTTGTCCGTAGGGTGGATATTGTTGAGTTCTCCGCAGTCCAGTGCGTATGCAATACCCGTATTGCGCACGGTGAGGTATACGTTCTCCTGAGCCTCACGTATATAAGCCCAGCTCTTTGTGTCGGGAACGTCCTCGTATCTGAACATAGGCAGCTGAACTATCATGAACGGCAGTCCGCAGTCCTTCCAGAGCTCGCGCCAGTTCTCGATAAGGGTCTTCAGCAGGACTTCATACGTGTGCGGACGGTGGTCGTCCGATTCGCCCTGATACCACAGCACACCTGCGATAGTGTAGGGAGCTATCCTCCTGACCATGGTCTCATAAAGACCGCAGGGGCGCATGGGGTTCTTTATGCCGTGAGGACCCGGGAAGCGGTTTTCGCCGCATTTTGCCACAACGTCTTCCCAGTTCATATCAGGGTCGGCAGTGAGACATTCCTCGACATTTTTCTGCCAGTTTTCCTGATACTTGCAGTACTCATCGTATTCCGCGAGCATTTCCTCGTCGGACTTCCCTTTTATGGCGCTGTCGTATTCGTCGATATACGGACGCAGACGGCTGTCCTGTTCAAGGTGCTGTCTGCTGATCCAAGCAGAAGCGGAGGTGCCGCCCCAGTTGCAGCCGATGATGCCTACGGTAACGCCGAGACTGCGGCTGAGTTCCTTTGCGAAGTAGTAGCCTGCTGCCGACCATGCCTGTGAAGTCTTTTCCGAGGGCAAAGTCCAGCCCGTATCCTTTTCGGCTTCGGCGAGCTCGCTCTCTATGGGACATTTCGGCGTGTAGTAGTATCTTACGTTTTCAGCCGAACACTCTGCAAGTTCCTTTGCGCCGTTGATATCGTTGTGGAGCTCATATTCCATGTTGGACTGACCTCCTGCCAGCCATACTTCGCCTATTGCAACATTATTGAACACCTTTTTTACAGCGCCGCATGACACTTCGAGAGTACACGAGCTGCACTCCTTGACAGGCGGCAGGACGGCTTCCCATGAGCCGTTTTTTATGACTGCACGGGCAGGGATAGCAAGACCGTGTGCGAACAATGTAACGGTTATAGCTTTTTCGTTATTGGTGCAAGTGCCGAAGATGCGGACATTCCTGTTTCTCTGGAGCACCATGTTGTCGCTGAAAACAGATGCGATCTTCATTTGCTGTCTCCTTTATTCGTTGACGGTTATGACGTTGTTGGCGTTGCAGAAGTCGATAAGGGTATAACGCGCCTTATCGGCAAATTCCGGCTTTGCCATGTAATAGACGTAGGTTTCGATGAGGTTGAAAAGCCATGCGGTCCTGCCCTCTATCTTGAACTGACTGAAGCCCATAGGCAGGTACTTGTCCCATATATCATCGGGCCTTATGTTGGTACTCAGGTCGCGTACATCGAAGATGTTCCGCGTAAAGAACGGGCAGTTCTGATCCTTGCCGTCGCCGAAGATAATAGGATCGTAGGGCTTGTCGGGGTATTTGCGCATATGGTTTGCATAGTTTATCTGCTGAACGCCCACGTTGTAGTAGTGCTGTGCTCTGTTTGGACAGGCAGGGCGGCAGTTTGAGTTCACAAGGAACTCGCACTTGTCCTTGTGGGGCAGCTTTTCAAGGATATCGAATTTATTGTTCAGGTCGTAATCGACCACGACTATGCTGTAGTCTTTTTCCAGCTCTGCGGCAAGTCTTTCGCCGTCGTCGAGGCGCTTGCAGGTAGAGCTTGTCAGCTTGAATTCCGGATAGTTTTTGCGGATATAGTCTTCGAGGAGAGGCGATACCACGATAGCTTCATTAAGACCGTTGTTTGCCAGGCTCATGACCATATTGCAGAACTTATCGTTGAGATGTTTCTTTTCAAGGGCAGGGTTTGTGAATGTGAACCTTACGGGTATGCCCTTTTCGTTGAAGGCATTGAGCACCATTTTCACGTACTTCTTATCGCACAGACCCTCCTGAGTTCTGCCGCCGTTCCATATGGACTGGGGAAAAGCGCCGTAGAACGAAGCTATCTCCACATCGCGGAAGTACTGCGGGAACTGTTCGAGGACGGTTGCGAATATCAGATTGAACTTGAAATGGGTGTATATGCCCGGGAGATGGAATCTTGCTTTCATTTATCGTCCCACCTTATTTATCAATACGGATTATGCCGTTCTTTTCGAGGTTGTAGAGCAGCATAAGACGGGCTTCATCACGGCATTCGGGCTTCACCATGTAGTAGAGGTAGTTCTCGGTGAGGAATACTCTTCCTGCCATTCTGCCTTCGATCTTGAACTGTTCAAAGCCCATAGGTATGTACTTATCCCAGATATCATCAGGACTTACATGATTAGCGAGCTTTCTTATATCAAAGGCGTTTCTGCCGTAGCATTCACAGTGAATAGTATTTGCCTCGTTGATCTCATAGTATTCATCAATATTGAAAGGAGTTGTCTTGCCGCTCTTTACGTATTCGTTATAGGCTATGGAGTATTCACCGATAAGGCGGTAGTGCTCCTTACGTCTTTTGCATTTGGGGTTGCAGAGGGTATTGCAGAGTATCTCCACTCTGTTTCTGTCCTCCGCGGGTATCTGTTCGAGGAGGTCGAACTTGTTGTTCAGGTCGTAGTCGAGGACGACGATATTGTAGTCCTTTTTCAGCTCGTTGATAGGGCCGTCGATAGTATCAAGGCGCTTGCAGGTAGAGCTTGTGAGCTTGTAGTTCGGGTACTTATCGCGGATATAGTCCTCAAGGAGGGGTGAATTGACGATGACCTCATTCATGCCGTTATAAGCGAGCTCCAGTATCCTGTTGCAGAACTCATCATGGAGGAGCTCCTCGGTTATGCATGGATTTGTGAAAGTAAATCGTACAGGTATGCCGAGGGTGTTGTATACTCTCAATACCTGTTTTATGAAGCTCTCATCGCATCTGCCCACGACGCTTCTGCCGCCGTTCCATACAGCGGGCGGGAATGTACCGAAGAACGAAGCTATCTCAACGCCCTCACGGAAGTAATCGGGGCAGTTTTTAAGCATCTGAGCAAATACAACATTAAATTCAAAATTTTTGGAAATACCCGGTAGATGAAAACGTGCTCTCATTTTCTGCCTCCTGACTCGTACTGTATAACGCCGTTGGAATCAAGGTTATAGAAGAACATCATTCTTGCTTCGTCGCGCAGTTCAGGCTTAGTCATGTAATACATATAGCATTCGATGAGGTACAGATTGCCTGCTGTTCTTCCTTCGAGCTTGTACTGCTCGAAGCCCATAGGTGCGTACTTTTCCCATATAGCATCGGGAGTGATATGGTGTCTCAGTCCCGTGGTCTGGTAGAGAGTGCGCTCACGGCAGCCACACTTTATTTTATTGGTTACGCTGTTATCGGTATAGTCATTGATATTGAATGGCTCATTTGGGCGCTCTTTGAGGTGCTGGTTGTAGTATAACATCTGCTGACCGATCAGGTCATAGTGCTCCTTGCGCATTTTGCAGCCCGGATCACAGCAGGCATTGGCAAGGAGCTCCACTCTTCCTCTGTCCTCGGGAGGTATTTGTTCGAGCAGGTCGAAGCGGTTGTTCAGGTCATAATCGAGGACGACGATGCTGTAGTCCTTTTTCAGCTCGTTTATGGGACCCTCTATGCTGTCGAGGCGCTTGCAGGTAGAGCTTGTGAGCTTGTAGTTGGGGTAGGTCTTGCGGATATAGTCCTCAAGGAGCGGAGAATTGACGATAGCTTCATTGAAACCGTTATCGGCAAGGCGCATGACCATGTTGCAGAACGGGTCATAGAGATGTTCTTCTTTCAGTACGGGATTAGTGAAAGTGAATCGGAGCGGTATCCCCATATCATTGAAAGTTTTGATGACGGCTTTAACGAAGTTCTCGCTGCACTGACCGCCGATAGTTCTGCCGCCGTTCCAGATAGAAGGCGGAAAAGCGCCGTAGAAGGACGCTATCTCAACGCCCTCGCGGAAGTAATCGGGACGTGCTTTGAGCATATGTGCAAAAACATAGTTGAGCTTGAAGTGTTCTGTAAAATCGGGTAAATGGAACCTGACTTTCATATTATCCCTCCTGTTATTTGAAAGTTAGCGCACCCGTATTCTCCATTGATTTCAGCAGGGTGAAACGTGCTTCGTCACGGCATTCGGGTTTTGCCATATAGTACATATAAGTTTCGAGTACATTGATAGGGCTTGCAGTCCTGCCCTCGATCTTGAACTGTTCAAATCCCATAGGCACGTATTTTTCCCAGATATCATCAGGGGAGATATGTGTGCGCAGACCTCTTATCTCGAACAGACCTCTCTGTGAGTAAGGGCAGTCGCGGAAGTGGTCGGGGTCGTATTTTGAAGCATCGAACGGCAGGTTCGGGTATTTTTTGATATGCTCGTTGTAAGCTATCTGCTGAACGCCTATGGAGTGATAGTGTGCAGAACGGCGCGGACAGTTAGGCTCGCAGCAGGCATTTGACAGCAGTTCTATGCGCGGTCTGTCCTCCGCAGGTATCTGTTCGAGGAGCTCGAACCTGTTATTCAGGTCGTAGTCCATAACAACGATGTGGTAATCCTTTTTCAGCTCCTCG
>CACZEJ010000075.1 GCA_902780115.1 Ruminococcus flavefaciens
CCCGGAAAGCGTTACTACGGCGGCTGCCAGTGCGTTGACGAGGTAGAGTCTATCGCTATCGAGAGAGCTTGCAAGCTCTTCGGCGCTAAGTACGCAAACGTTCAGCCTCACTCTGGTGCTCAGGCTAATACAGCTGTATACTTCGCTCTTCTCCAGCCCGGCGATACAGTTCTCGGTATGAGCCTTGCAGACGGCGGTCACCTCACACACGGTTCACCTGTTAACCTTTCAGGTAAATACTTCAACTTCGTATCTTACGGTCTTGACGACGAGACAGAGACTATCAACTATGATGAGCTTTACAAGCTTGCAAACAAGACAAAGCCTCGTCTTATCGTTGCAGGTGCATCTGCTTATCCTCGTGCTATTGACTTCAAGCGTCTTTCTGAGATCGCAAGAGCTGTCGGCGCACTCCTTATGGTAGATATGGCTCACATCGCAGGTCTTGTTGCAGCAGGCTGCCACCAGTCACCTGTTCCATATGCTGACATCACAACAACTACTACACATAAAACTCTCCGCGGACCTAGAGGCGGTCTTATCCTCACAAACAACGAGTTCCTCGCTAAGAAGATCAACTCCGCTATCTTCCCTGGAACACAGGGCGGCCCTCTGATGCACACTATCGCTGCTAAGGCTGTATGCTTCGGTGAGGCTCTCAAGCCTGAGTTCAAGGACTATCAGCAGAGAATAGTTGCTAACGCTAAGGCACTCGCTGACGGTCTCCTCAAGAGAGGCTTCAACCTCGTTTCAGGCGGTACTGATAACCACCTCATGCTCGTTGATCTCCGTCCTTTCAACATCACAGGTAAGGAGCTTGAGCGCAGACTTGACGAGGTTTATATCACAGTTAACAAGAACGCTATCCACAATGACCCAGAGAAGCCTTTCGTAACAAGCGGTATCAGAATCGGTACTCCTGCTGTTACAACAAGAGGTCTTGGTATCGAGGAAATGGAAAAGATCGCTGAGTACATCTACCTCTGCGCTACTGATTTCGAGAACAAGGCTGACGAGATCCGTGCAGGCGTAAACGCTATCTGCGAGAAGTTCCCACTTTATAAGTAATCAATAGCTATTAAGGGACGGACAGGCTGTCCGTCCCGATATTTTTATGTTTTGGTAATATAAATCGGAATTTGCGGAAGTGGGAATATGTGGATTAAATGTAAATGTGGAAACATCATACATGATAATACTGATTGTATTTCGTATAAAGGACATATTATTTCAGATAAAGAGTATTTTAAAATGCTTGATTTAGCGGATGAAATGATTGAATCAACTGTAAAGAACAGAGAAGCCTTAGCGATGACTTTCAGAACTAATTTATCAGGTTATATCAAAATAAAGTCCATTTTTCAATGTACTAACTGTGGACGCATTTTGATTGAAGATGAAAACAATCATTATTGTAGTTTTGCTCCTGATGAACATGAGAGAAACGGTTTATTGGATTTCGACGGAAACGGCACAATAGATTATAGATACAAAGATAAATTCTGATTTATATTATTAATTCAAGGTGTTAAAATGGAATTTCAAATCAATTCGCTCTATCTTTGTGTCAAAGACATGGACAGAGCAATAAATTTCTATGAGGAGCTTTTTGAGCAGAAAGTAACCGAAAAAAGCGACACCTACAGCGTTTTCGACGTGAATGGTTTTCGATTGGGCTTATTTGCCTATGAAAAGAAGAACGAACCGCACACATTCGGAAGCAATTGCCTGCCAAGCATCAGTGTTGACAGCCTTAGCTCAATGCAGAAAAAACTCAAAGGAAAAGAGCTGTGCTTCCCTGTTACGCGGATAAAAGATAACTTTGTGGCTGAATTCATTGACAGCGAAGGAAATCACATAGAGATAACTGCTCCGTATAAGCTGAATGAGATAATCGGCAGAACTGTTACTGTAACTGTTGACCGTCCGCTTGGAAGCGCTCACCCGAATCATGCGGACATGATATATAAAGTTAATTATGGATATATCGAAGGTCTGATAGCTCAGGACAGCGAAGAACAGGACGCATATATACTCGGAGTCCATGAAGCTGTCGATACTTTTACAGGTCGTATCATCGCTGTTATCAGACGCTCCGATGATGTGGAGGAAAAATGGGTAGTATGCCCTGAAAATGTTACGTTTTCCAAAGATGAGATAATGAAACAAGTTGAGTTTCAGGAAAAATACTTCAAATCTGAGATAATTATGTAGGAGGTCACTATGTCTGCACCTTTAGCCGATAAAATACGCCCGAAAACTCTTGCCGATGTTGTTGGTCAGGAGCATATCCTCGCAGAGGGCAAACCACTTCGCCGCATAATCGAAAGCGGAACTGTCCCGAATATGATATTCTACGGTCCGTCAGGCGTGGGCAAGACCACTGTCGCACGTATAATTGCCGAGAACTGCGGTATGTCACTTTATAAGCTCAACGGCACTAACGCTTCACTCTCCGATATCAAGGACGTTGTTGCCGATATAGGAACTTTCGGCAGCGAAAACGGCATACTCCTCTACCTTGACGAGATACAGTACCTCAACAAAAAGCAGCAGCAGAGCCTCCTCGAATACATCGAAAACGGTGATATAACCCTTATTGCATCAACTACGGAAAATCCCTATTTTGCCATTTTCAATGCTGTCATAAGCCGAAGCACTGTGTTCGAGTTCAAGCCTGTTACCGCTGAGCAGCTCGTTCCTGCCATAAAAAGAGCTTTTCGTATAATGTCCGAGGAGAACGGCTATGAAATCGAAGCCTCCGACGATATAATAACACGCATCGCGTACAGCTGCGGCGGAGATGTCCGCAAAGCTATCAATACTGCCGAGCTTTCCGTAGTCTGCGGCGAGCCGTCAGAGGGTAAAGTTACTATTACCACCGCCTCTCTGGAAGTCCTCGCTCAGCGCAGCAATATGCGCTATGACCGCGACGGCGACCAGCACTATGATATACTCTCGGCTTTCCATAAATCAGTCCGCGGCTCTGACGAGAATGCTGCTCTGCACTATGCTGCCCGTCTTATCGAAGCAGGAGATATACTGCCGCTTTGCAGGCGAATGCTGTGCATAGCTTCCGAAGATGTGGGGCTCGCCTACCCTATGGCTGTTCCCATCGTTAAAGCCTGTGTGGATTCAGCTTTGCAGCTGGGACTGCCTGAAGCAAGACTGCCGATAGCCGAAGCGACAATACTTCTGGCTACAGCGCCAAAGTCCAACAGCGCTTACAAGGCTATAAACGCCGCTCTGGAAGACCTGAAGAGCTGTGATGCTCTCGATTTCCCGCGCCACTTGCAGAACGTTCACTATGACGGAAAAGGCGCTAAAGTCGTCGGTCAGCATTACCTCTATCCCCACGACTATCCTAACCACTTCGTAAAGCAGCAGTATCTCCCCGATGCCCTTGCCGATCGCATATATTATCAGTTCGGAGATAACAAACAGGAACAGGCTGCATTACAGTACAGGCAAAAGCTATTGAATGAAAACAATAAGTAAGCTCTATCCGCAGTTTATCGGCTGCGGATATTTTATTAAGCAAAATACCTATTTTTTCAAGTCATAAAAGTAATTATTTGGACTTGACAAAATCGCAAAAAAATGGTATAGTAATTATGTAATGTACAATTGTTCTCCAGTGACGGACTATTACACAGTAAACATTATAATAAAAGGTGATTTCTATGGATACTAAATCACAGCTTATTGTTGCCGATTCAAAAATTTTGCCCGAAGTCTTCACAAAGGTACTTGAGGTAAAAAAGCTTATGGCTCAAAAAGGGGAAAAAAGTTTTGCTTCTGCCTGTAAGCGCATCGGCATATCAAGAAGTGCATATTACAAATACAAGGACAGCGTTTTTTCATATGAGGAGCTGTTCAACAGAAAGATCGTCAATATCTATCTGCTCCTCAGTGACAGTCCGGGAGTTCTATCAAGTGCGCTTGTTTTTCTTCATGACCTGAATGCTAATATTCTCACTGTTAACCAGAGTATCCCCGTAGATGGTGCAGCAGCTGTTAATATTTCACTCAGACTTACCGGCGATTCCAATGCGGAGATCGCTGCTTTAAATTCAATTACTGAACTCGACGGAGTTTTAGAAGTAAAAATTCTTTCTGCCGAGTGAGTTATACGGAGGTTTCTTTTATGTCAGTCAAATTTGCAGTTTTAGGTCACGGTGTTGTTGGTTCGGGCGTTGTCGAGCTTTTTTATAAGAATAAAAAAAGCATCGAAAAACGTGCAGGAACTGAAATGGATATCAAGTATATCCTCGATCTCAGAGAGTTCCCTGATTCTCCTTATGCCGACAAGTTCACCAAGAACTTTAATGATATACTGAACGATGATGAGGTGTCTTCTGTTGCAGAGTGCATGGGCGGCGTTGAGCCTGCTTTCACATTTGTAAAGTCTTGCCTTGAAAAGGGAAAGAGCGTTTCTACTTCAAACAAGGAACTCGTTGCCGAGAAAGGTGATATCCTTCTTCAGACAGCTAAGGAACACAACTGCAACTTCTTCTTTGAAGCAAGCGTCGGCGGTGCTATCCCGATAATCAGACCTCTACATAAGTGCCTTGCAGCTAACGATATCTCAAAGGTCGCAGGTATCCTCAACGGTACAACAAACTTCATTCTCACAAAGATGTACAATGATAATATGCCTTTTGCCGAGGCATTAAAGCTCGCTCAGGAACTCGGTTACGCCGAGAAAGACCCAACTGCTGATATCGAGGGTCACGATGCCTGCCGTAAGATATGTATCATATCTTCTCTGGTTTTCGGCAAGCACGTTTATCCAAAGAGCGTCTTCACAAAGGGTATCACAGATATACAGCTCTGCGATGTTGAGGCTTCAGATGTACTCGGCTACGCTATAAAGCTTGTTGCTTCCGTTACAAAGCTCGAAAACGGTAAGATCCTTCCTTCCGTTATGCCTACACTGGTATCATACGACAGCATCATGTCAGGTGTAAATGACGTGTTTAACGCTGTTCTCGTGTACGGTGACGGCATAGATCAGGCTATGTTCTACGGCAGAGGAGCAGGAAAGCTCCCGACAGCAAGTGCTGTTCTGGGTGACGTTATCGAAGCTGTAAAGCATAAGGTAACTGTTTTCTCTCAGTCGTGGGAGTCTGCTTCCGATGATTCATTCGTTGAGAAGATCAAGAACTACAGCTCAAAATGGTATTTCCGTGTTCCAAATGATTCAGCTATCGGCGGCGTTGAAGTATACAACAACGATAACGGTCTTTCATATATCACTACTGAAAAGCTCACATTTGCTCAGGCTGAGGCTAAGGCAAAGAAACTCGGAGCTCTTGCATATCTCCCTGTTCTTGATTAAGACATATTTATATAGCACCTTTGCTTGTCAGAGGTGCTATTATTTTGCTCTCCGTCTGATTCCATATGTAAAAAGGAACTCCCCGAATCGGTTAATCAACTGATCGGGGAGTTTTTATTATCTCTTTACGAAATATTCCTCATACCATACGAGGAATGTATATATGGTCCAGACTTTGCGCCAGTTATCGGAATTTCCGCCAACATACTCGTCGTATATCGCGTTTATCTCGTCAAGGTCAAAGAACTGTGCAGCCATATCGCTCTTGAACTTAATACGTACATCTTCGTTGTAACGCTCATCGGCAAGCCATATCCTTACAGGAACGATAAAGCCCAGCTTCTTTCTGAAGGCTATCTCCTCGGGAAGCACCTTTGCAGCAGCTGTTCTGAATGCGACCTTGTTCTGCTCCTCGTTTACCTTGTACTTTGAAGGCATACGCGACGCAATATCGAATATTCTTCTGTCAGTGAGAGGCATACGTATCTCCAGACCGCAGGCTGTGCTCATCTTGTCAACATTGAGGTAGATATCGCCTTCAAGCCATATCTGTATATCAACGTCAGACATCTTTGTAAGCGGATCAAGTCCCTCTGTCTCGTCATAGATGTACTTCACGAGGTTTATCGGAAGCACATTCGGATCGTAGTGTTTGAGTATCTTCTGCTTTTCCTCTTCCTTCATAATATTGGTATTGCCAACATAGAAAGTCTTGAGGTTGTCGCCATAGCGCTCTGCGTTGCGGTACATATTGTATCCGCCAAAGAATTCGTCAGCACCCTCACCCGAGTAACAGAGCTTTGTGTGCTCAGCCGTTGCCTTGCAGCCAAGTGTGAATACAATAGCAGAAGCATCGCCGAGAGGCTGCTCCATATTGTACATTACAAACGGCACGATGTCAAAGAAGTCCTTAGGCTGGATATTTGCAACGCTGTGCTCAACATTTAGGAGTTCTGCTGTTTTCGCAGCAACTCGTGACTCATCGAATCTTTCTTCGTCATATCCGCAGGAATCTGCTCTCTTAGCGTCTGACATTGCCAAAACATACGATGAGTCAACTCCGCCTGAAAGGAAGGATTCAGCTGTTTCGTCAGCGTCCTTGACCTCAGGGAAGATATTGGTCAGCGTATCATGTATCTCGTTTGCCCAGTCATCAAGAGTCTTTGTATCATCGGGCTTGAATGTAGGTGTCCAGTAGCGCTCTACAGTGAGCTTGCCGTCTTTGAATTCCAGCCAGTGTCCCGGCATGAGCTTCTTAACGCCCTTAAAGAAAGTATCCTCACCTGCAACATACGTAAGAGTCATATATATCTGGAGCATATCAATATTAAGCTCCTTGACGAAGCCTTCCTGCGCCATTATCTTACTTATATTCGTACCGCAAAGCAGCTTATTATCAGCAGTTATGTAATAATAGAACGGCTTGGTACCGAAATGATCTCTCAGGCAGAAATATTTGTCCTCATTTGTATCATAAAGGGCAAATGCAAACATTCCGTAAAAATGGTCTGCCATTTCCCTGCCCCATTTTTCATAAGCCTTGATTATTATAGCTTTTTCGCGCTCCTCACGGGAAAGGGTATTATCTATACCAAGCTCCTCGCAAAGTCCGCGCCAGTTGCGTATATGACCTCTGTAATCACAGATATTTATCAATTTAATTCACCTCTTATAGTGTGTTGCTTATATTTCTTCGTAGTTCTGTGGTCGGTTCATGAGCGCACCGAGTGCTGATCTTACATCGCCGCCATTGAAAAGTATCTTATTCAGCTGTTCCGTTATAGGCAGCTCAACTCCTACGCTCTGTGCAAGCTGATATGCTGCCTTGCAGCAGAAATAGCCTTCAACTGTACCAACACGCTTAACGGCATCTTCAGGAGAAACTCCCTGACCTATAAGGATACCTGCACGTCTGTTGCGGCTGTGCATACTTGTACAAGTGACGATAAGATCACCGATACCTGTCAGACCGCTGAATGTAGCAGTATCTGCACCGCAGGCTTTTCCAAGTCTTGCAATCTCATGTATTCCGCGGGTCATAAGTGCCGCCTTTGTGTTGTCACCATAGCCGAGACCGTCACATATTCCTACGCAAAGTGCAATGATATTTTTGAGTGCGCCGCCTATCTCACAGCCCTTGACATCGTCATTGAGGTATATTCTGAGGTAACTGTTGCCGAATTCGCGCTGAACGAGCTCAGCCGCATCATGATTGGCAGAAGCAGCTACAATAGTGGTAGGTACACATCTTGCGACTTCCTCAGCGTGAGAAGGTCCTGACAGAACAACGAGCTTGTCAGTCTTTATCTCCTCGTTTATTACCTCACTGAGAGTTTTGAAGCTTCCCTCTTCAAGTCCCTTGCCTGTATTTACAACGACCATATGATCGTCAACATACGGAGCAGCCTCCTTTGCAACATCTCTTACAAAAGAAGAAGGAATACCGAATAAAAGTATATCACAGCCCTTTATGCATGATATGTCACTTGTCATAGCAATGCTTTCGGAAACAGGTACTCCCGGGAGCTTCTGAACGTGCTCTCCGTGAGAACGAATATCATCTATCTCCGACTGAAATTTCGACCATACAGTAACATTATGGCCGCAATGCTCTGCCATTATTGCCAGACTAAGGCCAAATCCGCCTGAACCAAGTATAACGATCTTTGCCATACGATCATCTCCTTATGAAAATCATTCCTTATCCATTT
>CACZEJ010000076.1 GCA_902780115.1 Ruminococcus flavefaciens
TCTCAGCATTGAAGGCGCTGAAAGCTTTACTGCCGCTTTCAGATATGACGACACTTCTAAACCTGCAATATTTCTCCTGAAACGCGGTGTGGACGGAAATGCAGCGTATTCACTCGGCGGAGCTCTGGCTGACAGGATAAAAGCCGACGGTATCGCAGAACGTATCGACGTTATCGTCCCTGCTCCCATGCACCGAAAGGACGTAAAGCGCAGGGGCTTCAATCAGGCAGCTCTTATAGCCCGCGAGGTCGGACGGGAGCTGGGTATTCCCGTCGATGAAAAGGCAGTCTCCAAAACCCGTCTTACTCAGGCGCAGAAGCAGCTGGACAGACTTTCCAGAACGAGAAATCTCAGGAACGCTTTCTCCGCAGACCCTTCCGCACTGAAAAACAAGCGCGTACTGCTCATTGATGATATATGCACCACAGGCAGCACTCTTCGTGAGATAACCTCAGTTATCATGAAAAACGGAGCGGCTTCCGTCCGCTGTGCCTGCTGCTGCAAGACTTACAGGAATGATTCCAAAGGGACTTCCGAACGAGTATCGCAAGATGCTCAGCCCAAAACATAAAAGACCTGCGGTTTTAATATCCCCAACAGGCAAACAAATACCCCGAAGCATCTCAAAAACGCTTCGGGGCTTTTATCATCTCTTTTTCTGGAATTCCTTTATGTCATATATCGGGTCGCTTCCCGAAAGATTTGCATAAAACGCAAGTATCACCGAGGCATCGGAAGAATCCACAAAGCCGTCGCTGTTTACGTCAGCCGCCTTGCTCTGGCGTGGGTCAGTGAATGAAGATGCAGAGCCAATGGACTGCAATGCGTACTCCTTGAGGACTGTCGATGCGTCAACTGCATCAACGAACTTGTCATTGTTTACATCGCCGAGAATATAGTCAAGGTTTGCAAGAACCTTTATGCCGCCCTTATCAAGACCGCTGCTGAATATATACTGCGTCATAGCCGTAGCCTTTTCATCATATGCAAAATTGCTGAAAAGCGGCTGTAACTTGCCGTATTTTGACTTTCCTATCTCAAAGGCGTACTCGTCCCCTGCCTTGCAGTCATCAGGAAGAGTTACATCAATCGTCCACATTACGCCGTCCTTGCCCAGATCAGCCTTACCACAGGTTGTAAGGACAACAAAGTCACCTGTTTCGCCCATTACGTTTACAGCGGTAAGCTCGTCTATAGCCGCACCCTTCTTGATCTCGCCTATCTTCAAGTGCTTGTCGTAGTATACATATAATAATGTATCACAGTAGAGCTTGTCTGCACCTTCAACAGAGATAACGAGCTGTTCCTTTCTGCCCACAGCATCTTCAAGATAGACCTCTGTGCGGCTGAGTCTGAACTCAGGCTTTCCCTGCTGAGCCACTCTGCTTGTGGTAGTGGAAGTAGTTGTCGAAGTTGTTGTGGTGGAAGTCGTCCTCGTTGTGGTGGTTGTTGGTTTCGATGTTGTGGAAGTCGTGCTCGTTGTGGTGGTTGTAGGCTTCGACGTGGTGGAAGTCGTACTCGTTGTGGTGGTTGTAGGCTTCGACGTGGTGGAAGTCGTACTCGTTGTGGTAGTTGTCAGCTTCGATGTGGTGGAAGTCGTACTCGTTGTGGTAGTTGTCGGCTTCGATGTTGTGGAAGTCGTACTCGTTGTGGTTGTTGTAGGCTTCGATGTGGTGGAAGTCGTACTCGTTGTGGTTGTTGTCGGCTTCGATGTGGTGGAAGTCGTACTCGTTGTGGTTGTTGTCGGCTTCGACGTGGTGGAAGTCGTACTCGTTGTAGTGGTTGTCTGCTTCGATGTTGTGGAAGTCGTACTCGTTGTCATGGGTGCAGGGGCAACAGAAGTAGTTGTTAATACAGGCTGCTCATTCCTGATAGTTCTGCTTATGTAGTTGTACTTCATTGCATAAGCGAGCGCCGTTGAACCTCTGTAGCCGCGGATTATTCCGTTGTATCTTGATGATTTGCCGTCCGCAGCAGCGGCATTGCATATGGTATCTCCGTTGTCGTATATCTTGCATTCCGAGTTGTCTATCTCTATCTCGTCAAGCTTTGAGCAGTTCCTGAAAGCGTCTTTTTTTATCTCGGAAACACTTTCGGGCAGCTTCACAAAGGTTATTGCCGATCCGTCAAAAGCAGTTTCGTCAATAACAGTCACAGGCAGTCCCGAAATATTCGTTTCCACTGTTATCTCGTCCTTTGCAGCTTTACCGCTGTAGAGCTCAACGTGATCGCTGTACTTTCGGTATATCACGTCGCCTACCGATACTGTGGAATAGCTGACAGTATCGGTCTTCACTATGTCCTCGCCCACTGTACTTGCCGCAGGAACCGAACCTGCCATGATAAATGCTGCGATAGCTGCTGATATTACTCTATTAAGCTTCATACTTACCTCCCTGATATAATAAACTGCCGAAGTTTCGGCAGAATTTATTTTTTGTCGTTATAATCGTAAAAAGCTCGTCCATGAGCCTGTCATAGCCGCTTCTGTCCCCGAAAGCAGCTTTTATCAGAGCTCCTGCGTTTCTGAATATGAGTTTGAAATACAGCCAGTCCCCCATATCGTCATACTTCCTTGTGGAATTGATGAGATGATTTCTCTTCAGACAGCCGTACCTCCTGCCAACCGACTTTCCGTATGCTCTCAGAGCCTTTGCAGTAGCGATATCCTCGCCTGCCTTTTTATCGGCAAAGCCTCCCACAGCCTCAAAGCTTAACTTCTCAGCCCAGAATATACCGCAGTACAGTCCCGTCAGCCCGAAACCAGCACGGCACATCATATCATTCAGCCAAAGTGGAAAAGAATACCGCTCAAAGCGTATAGGAGCTCCTCCGCCTATGTACTTCCTGCTGTTGAGCATACCCAGAACTTCGCGGATAGTCCCGTCAGTCATGCGGTTATCGCAGTCGATGGTCATTATCACCTTTCCGCGCGCAGCCCTGATGCCTGCATTTCGCACAGATGCTATGCACCTGCTCTCATCTGAAATGACCCGCGCCCCGTTTTCAGCAGCAAGCTCTGCCGTCCGGTCGGTGCATCTGTTGCATACAACGATGATCTCAACACCGCACTTTACCCGAGAAGCCGCCTGTTTTATGGAATCAATACACCTTACCACATATTTCTCTTCATTATGTGCAGGCACGATCACTGATACAGCTATTTCTCCCATATATGGATCATCTCCTCCGCAGCTGACTATAATACTCTATTATTATAAGCTTTTAATTAATAAAAGTCAATAGCAGCAGCGTGACGCTTAGCCCTAACCACGCTGTCACTCGCTCACTCTGTACGAAAACCTTGATCTGCTTTCTACTTACTAAGGGATAAACGCTGAGTTACATGACTTACCACTAATTGCTGAATCTTAAAAAACTTTAAAAAAAGGCTTGACAACTACAATTATATATGTTAAAATGGAAGTACCTCGTTGGGGGTCTATTTTTTTGTCCCGGTGCGAGGGAGGCAAACAACCTACCTTCGGTAACGAAGGAAGTACTAATTCAGGAGGTGCCGATATGAGAGTAAAGGTTACTTTAGCTTGCACAGAGTGCAAACAGCGCAACTATGTTTCCAAGAAAAACAAGAAGAACGACCCTGACAGAATCGAAATGATGAAGCATTGCAAGTTCTGCGGAAAGCATACTCTTCACAGGGAAACTAAGTAATCGGAAGGGGTATTTATGGCTAAGGATACAACTTCAGAAAAGAAGTCCGAGAAAAAGGAAGGCGGAAAACTCCGCAAATGGTTCAAGGACCTCAAAATCGAATTCAAAAAAGTGGTTTGGCCAACCAAGAAGACAGTTGTTAACAACACTTCAGTTGTTGTAGGCGTTATAGTCGCTTCAGCTGCACTTGTTGGAATCATCGATCAGTGCTTTCTTTTCATACTGCGTCTTATTTATAACGCAGGCTAATTTCTAAAGGAGATCAGGAGGAATATTATGTCAGAAGCAGCAAAGTGGTATGTTATCCACACATATTCAGGCTATGAGAATAAGGTAGCTCAGAATATTGAAAAGGTTGTCGAAAACCGTAAGCTTCATGAACTTATCCAAGAGGTCAGAGTCCCTACAGAAAAAGCTACTGAGATAACAGACGGCAAAACCAAGGAAGTAGAGCGTAAGACCTATCCGGGCTACGTTCTCGTCAAAATGATCATGAACGATGATTCATGGTACGTCGTTAGAAATACCAGAGGCTGTACAGGCTTCGTCGGACCTGCTTCAGAGCCAACTCCCCTCTCAGAAGAGGAAGTACAGAAGCTCTTCGGCATTGAGGTAGCATCGGTTACTGTCAATTTCAAGGTCGGCGACAGCGTTCGTATCTCGGGTAATGCTATGGACGGATTCATCGGCGTTGTTCAGAACATCAATCTCGACGATCGCTCTGTAGATCTTCTTGTATCTATGTTCGGTCGTGAAACTCCTACTACCCTGCCTATAAGCCAGGTAGTTCTGGTAGAGGATTAATTCAGGTCAAAAAGAACCCATTAGCTTAGGGGTTCAGTGGGAGAGGTAAAATAATTCTTGCCTCGCCATTTACCACATTTATGGAGGTGCGAATACATGGCACAGAAAGTAGTTGGCTACATTAAGCTTCAGATCGCAGCAGGAAAGGCTACTCCTGCACCACCTGTTGGTCCGGCACTCGGTCAGCACGGTGTTAATATCATGGCATTCACAAAGGAATTCAACGAGAGAACTAAGAACGACATCGGTATGATCATACCTGTTGTTATCACTGTTTACGCAGATCGTTCATTCTCGTTCATCACTAAGACTCCACCAGCAGCAGTCCTCATCAAGAAGGCTTGCAACATCAATAGCGGTTCAGGAGTTCCAAATAAGACTAAGGTCGCTAACATCACTAAGGAACAGATCCAGAAGATCGCTGAGACAAAGATGCCTGACCTCAATGCAGGTTCACTCGAAGCAGCTATGAGCATGATCGCTGGTACAGCTCGTTCTATGGGCGTTGTAGTTGTTGACTAATCAATTTTTTGAATGATGAAGTGGGATATATTCCCGTTCAGAGTTCTATTGGTGGGAGGAAAATTCCGCTAATCGGGTAAGCTATAAGCTTCTCGGTATTACCACTTAAATAGGAGGAAATATAATGAAACACGGCAAAAAATATGTTGACAGCGCAAAGGCTGTTGATTATGCAAAGCAGTATGATTCCACAGAGGCTCTCGACCTCGTGTGCAAGAATGCAAAGGCTAAGTTCGATGAGACTATCGAAGCTCACATTCGTCTGGGTGTTGACTCAAGACACGCTGACCAGCAGGTTAGAGGTGCTGTAGTTCTCCCTAACGGTACAGGTAAGACTGTTCGTGTATGCGTTTTCTGTAAGGAAGACAAGTACGAGGCTGCACAGGCTGCAGGCGCTGAGTTCGTTGGCGGTCAGGACCTCGTTGACAAGATCATGAAGGAAAACTGGATGGACTTCGACGTAGTTGTTGCTTCACCTGACATGATGGGTCTTGTTGGTCGTCTTGGTAAGGTTCTCGGACCTCGCGGACTTATGCCAAACCCAAAGGCTGGTACTGTAACTCCTGACGTTGCAAAGGCTGTTACAGAGGCTAAGGCTGGTAAGATCGAGTACCGTCTCGATAAGACAAACATTATCCACTGCCCTATCGGTAAGGCTTCATTCGGCGCTGCTAAGCTCGAAGAGAACTTCAACACACTTATGGAAGCTGTTGTTAAGGCAAAGCCTGCTGCTGCTAAGGGTACTTACCTCAAGAGCTGCACAGTTACTTCAACAATGGGCCCCGGTGTTCCGGTTGCTACAGCTAAGTACGGTGTCTGATCTGTAATATAGATCTTATAAAAATTTATGCCATAGTATTTCTGATCCACGATCATAATACTATGGCATTTATGTTAGCAATTAATTTTACTAAGAATTTATGGAGAACTTTTATGAACGAATATAACGAAAATACAAAGTTAAAAGCTATATTAAAACTTCTCTTCGGAGCAATGATGATCGCAACAGCCGTTTGGGGCTATGCTCCCCTGCCTCACGAATACCTTGCTGAATTAACTTTCATATCAAATATGACAGGCGGAGTGCTGCTGCTGACAGACGGGATACTGAACCTGACAGGTAAGGGCTTGCCAAAAATACTTCATCTGAGCGTAAGTTCAGGCTTGCTGCTCGTATTTTTTATATGTCTGGCTACGCTTGCAACTCCGACCCCGTTTAACTTCGGCGGAGCATTCTTCTTCCTGCACGTAATAAACCCTTTAGTCATGGCATTCAGCTATATATTCCTGTGCGCAGACAGCGCTGACAGCACCCTTAAACACCTGCTGAAGGTACCTGTTTTTTCGATATTATATCTTCTTTTCGATTACATACTCGGAAACATAAGGGGACATTTCGTATACGGCTTCTATCTGCCCGAAGCGCTGCCGATATGGCTCGCAGCATTGATAGGAGCAGTCGTATTTCTCTTTATGATGGCATTAGGGCTCTTATTATTCACGTTAAACAAAAAAGCACACAAGAAATAGATCTCAAATATGGGTCATTTAAAGAAAGCTCCCTTGCCGTTCTGGGCTATTTTTCGGAAAGCTTCCTTCATTACCGCCTGCTGTTCGGGTCTGAGCTTTGATATAGCCTTAATTATTGACGGATAAGACCGAAGCTTGCTGAGCTCCTTGAGCGTTTCCTTATCAGGAGCGCGCAATATATCAAACAGTGATTCAGTGAACAGCTCGCGCTCTGTATCGCTGAAGTCCTCGAGAAGTCCCGATATCGCCTTATTGATAACATTTCCCGACTTTTTAAGTCGGTCGGCAAGCATGAAGCGATTACGCTTCAGCTCCCAGTTGTACGCAAAATGCTGCTTAATACCGATAGCAGAATTTCTGACTATCTTCGGGTCGCTGCCGCTTCCCAGCAGCATACCTACAATTGATACCTGTGGTATGTAGCTCCTTATTCGAGGGAGCATTTTTTTGTATATATCCGATTCCAGAACCTCCTCGCGGAAGCCCGGACCGTCATATGAATAGATATTTGTTATTCTGTCGCGTATGCTGTCCTCACAGAAAAGGGAGCTGTAAATTGCAAAATTTCCGCCTTTTGAATGTCCGCCGAGCCTTATGGTCTCGTTGTCATCTGCAAAAGCCTCATTCACATAGCTAATAGCCTTTTGCTGTCCTGAAGTCTGCTGCATATAGCTGAGGTTGAAGTCCTCCTTCCAGCCCACGACAGTACCGTCCGTTCCGCGGAATGCGATAAATCCGCTTCCGTCGCTAAGACGATAGGTCAGCGCGGAAAACTGCATATCTTCAGCGTGTTCAACGATACTCATATAGCCGCAGAGCATAGTGCCGCGGAATCGCCTCGACTCAGCCAGCTTACGGAAAAGAAGGTTATCCTGCTCAAATGTGAGTATCCGCAGCTTTTTGTCAATACCGTCAGCTTTATATCTGCGAAAAGCATCGGGAATGCTTATATGCTCGCTGAAGCTTGCCGAAACAACGCCCTCCAGCGGAACATAACAGAACTGCGACAATATAAGCCCATCTATCTCGTTGAACGGATCAGCAGTAAACGGTACATCACCGCGCCAGTCAAGATAATCAAGAATATTTGCCAGAATATCCCCTCCTATATTGATTAAAAACAAAGCGACGCCGAAGCGCCGCTTTTATTTTATTGGAAATTACTTAGTAGGATCAAGTGACTTGATCTTGCCGAGGAGGAACTCCTGGATCTTAAGTGCGTCACCTGCTGTAACACCCTTAACAGCTGTATCAACGTCAGCATTAGCAAGACCCTGCTTTGTAATAGCAGTCTTATCAGTACCGCCGAGACCGTACTTGTCAGGGTTAGCCTGGCTCTGCATGATGAGAACGATATCGCCCATATCTACGTTGGTATCGTTGTTA
>CACZEJ010000077.1 GCA_902780115.1 Ruminococcus flavefaciens
ACATTCTTTCCTGAATGTGTTTGATATAAGTTCTGATTTCCGGTGAATCCGTCAATGCTCGGGCTAGCCCAAGTGAAGATATGGCCTCATCAATGGTTCCATATACATCTACCTTGAAGCTATCCTTATCCTTGAACCATATGGAGTTTGCAAGATATATCTTTTTAGCCTTCTCGTCAGGAAGCTGAGAAGCATAATAAGCCATATACTCGTTTATCTCGTCCATGGTCAGACCGTTTCCGAGGAGCTTCTCCATTTCCGTTTTTGTCTTGCCGTCAGCACCGTTTGCAGTCATTGCAAGGGCTGTTGAAAGCGAAAGCGGCGAGATAAGCAGATTCTCCTCACCTTTGGTCGTCGGATCAAAGCAGTTTTTGAGCACATCTATGCCGAACTTCATCTCAGCAGCCGCAAACTTCTCGTCGGTAGTTTTTCCTTCGGAAGCCTCAACATTTATTTCGTTGTCAAGGCGTATACTGTTTATATTTGCAATGCCGTTGAAGGACTTTTCCTTGCCGAGAAGATAGTCCTGTACCTGCTGGAGGTCATCTTCGTCGATCTTGTCATCGAAATTGATGTCGCCGTTGAGGAACTCCGCATCGCTGAGCTTAGAAGCATCACCGCCTGCAATGAGCTTTCTGTAGGCAATGGCATCAAAGCAGTCCACAACTCCGTCATCATTGATATCGCCATAGAAATGGATACTGAGTGATCTTACTGAGGTAAGTGCATCGAGACTATAATGATCGTTACTGTAATTATATGTATTTGTCTCGATATAATTCTTCAGTCTTTCAAGCTCTTCCTTGTCATAAGATTCAACTTTAAGTGTAACGACCTCATCTTCCGAAAGCATATCGAACAGATTGCAGGTAACCTTCCATTTATTTTCCAGTTCCTCATCGTCTTCGTACCATATACCTGACATCATCGGTGATCTGAAACGCAGATTGAACGAATGATAGGTCGGATAGTAACCATTCTCATCAGGCATAATAAGGCAGAGCTCTCTGTAATATTCACTCATATCTTCATCATTATCTATACGTGCGATATAAGCATTTTTCAGTTCCAGCTCATATGCTTCGTGACCTATTGTCACTCCTCCGATGGAGTATCCGCCTATTGCAGAGACCCTCGAAGGCGGGGGCGGAAATACAGCCGCTGTACCCATTGCCAGTGCAAGACTTATAATACCTGATGTGATCCTTTTGAATTTTTTCATATTACTTTACTCCCTTCATAATAAGTATACTTTTTCATGTTTTTTGCCGTGATAATGCGTTCGTTTCTGCGGGAAATCCCATTGCTCACAGGGGGTTCAAACGTTATCGCCAGAATAGGAAGTGCTGCTCACCAGCTCTCTTCTCATGATACACAGGTCAAGGCTATCCAGCCTGCCGTCTTTGCAAAAGTCGGCATTACGCCAGTTTTTCAGCTTCGTGTCCGATATTCCCAGCAGCCATTTCTGCAAGAGTACCAGATCGGCAGTATCAAAGCTCCCGTCAGAGTCAACGTCCCCTCTCAGCTGTTCTGCCCAGCCGCTGTCAGGATAGGATTCATGCTGAGGAGTATCACCGCTCTCATGGAACGGAGTTATGCTCACATGATCCACCACAAACTCGGTACGGTCAAAATCAGGCGTTCCTGCCCAATTTTTCGGGAACCACAGTCCCAGCCAGAACCTGCTCTCATTAGTAGGTATGAACTCGTAGGAAGTATACGTCAAAACGCCGTCGAAGTAGTATTCTACCCTTGGGATCTCCGAATCGCTGCCCGTATGCCAGTCAAAACGGTAGGTGTGGAACTCTCCGTCCGCCTGATCGCCGCAGTATGGCACAGCAGTTTTGTGCTCATTGCCGCCCTCTCCGATCCAGGTGGTACAAAGCGCATGGCTAAGGCTCAGTTCGTCATTTTCGTCCCTTCCGGGGAATTCGATATCTATTTCATGATTGACGATACTGACATCATCGCCTGAATATTTTTCCTCGTATTCAAACGTCCACATAGCCGAGCAGCAGCCAAGCTCAGGTGCTATCTTAGCACGTATCTCATAGCTTCCCGACCCGAAGTAATCCTTCGTGGCAATAGCCCCTCCGCATCGCATACCGTCTGCCCGTCGGCTCTTGTCGCGGTTAATGCCGCGAAGCTTCCCTCTGTAGCTGTTCCCGAGCCCTGTGAGCACCAATGTTCCGTCACGAAGCGCAACGTTTTCCGCTATGACACCGCCGTTGTAGTCCTGCTTTACACCGTCAGAAGTCACCGTACCTCCCCAGTTCTTTTCGGCAATGAGCCATTTGTCCGTATCAAGACAGCTGTCGCTGAAATCATCATAGAAGACATCTGAGCGCTCATCTTCCGCAGTTACGGTCAAAGGCACGATATTAAACATCAGTTCTGCTGCCGAAAGCAGTGTCAAGCTCTTAGCAATAAAGAACTTCTTCAATTTTCTCATCTCCCGCAGCGTGACAAAAAGTCACATTATTTCGTGTCATATCAACTGCCTAACTTTTCACCTCCTCAGTTTTATTTGACACGTTTGCGAAATAAATTGAACAATTTACACTACATATTATAACATACGATTTTTAAAATAGCAATATTTCTGAGGGAAAATTTTTCCATTCAGCAAAAAAGGCACATCATAAAGATGTGCCTTGAATATCACTCCTGTGTTTCTGTTGGAGTCTCTGCGTTTTCTTCCGAAACTATCTCAGCTTCTACGACCTCAGCAGGCTCCTCGATAATAACCTTTGCACCGCACTTGTCGCAGAACACCTGATCCTTTTTGATCTGTGCGCCGCAGTTTGTACAGAACGCCTTATCTTCAAGAGACATGAGAGCTGCTTTGAGTTCATCAAGCTTTGCATTTTTCTCCTTTATATCGTTTACAGTACCTGCGTATTCACTGTCAGCTTCATTTGCCAGCTTTTCAAACATTGCCTTGCCGAGTACAATGTAATCGTTGTTGATCTCGTTCTCGATATCAGTGATCTCACGCTTTACCTTTGTTTTCTCAGCAAATTTCTTTGAGTTGTTTGAAACTGTCTTAGCTCCTCGCTCAACAGACTCGCCGAACTTGCCTGCAACGCCTTTAACTGAATCTAAAAATCCCATATCAATTACCTCCTGAATGATTTTATTATTATTATTTTAACACATTTGATCTGTTACGTCAAGTATAACTCGGCTTCTCGGTTATCTTGAACCTTACAGCATTGAGCGCTCTTACAGCTACATCGGAAAAATCGCTGCATACTGTGGAATACAGCGTCATTATCACATCGTCCGCCGAAAGCTGGTCGCCGATATCGCAGTTCATCACGATGCCTGCACTCATATCTATCTTGTCATCTTTTGTGAGCCTTCCTGCACCCAGAAGCAGCGATGACATTCCCAGCTCCTCACAGTCAAAGCCCAGTATCTTCATGTCCTTTGTAGCCCTTATCTCGTACTTCAGCAGCGGCTGCGGAAGCAGACTTACATCGTCACATATTTTTTCATTGCCGCCCTGAAGTCTTATAGTCTCACGCAGCACATCAAGTGCTTTTCCCGAGGCTACAGCTTCCTCCGCAAGTGCTCTGCACTCATCGAAATTGCCCTTGCCCGAAAGCTCCAGCATATATGCTGCAAGCTCCATGCAAACATCATAGAGAGTTCCCTTTGACTTGCCCTGAAGCAGCTCAACAGCTTCCTTGACTTCAAGTGAATTGCCGATATTCCTGCCCAGAGGCGAATTCATATCCGTAACGATAGCTTTGCACTTCTTGCCTGCCGATCTGCCGACCTTTTCCATAAGCTGCGCAAGCTTCTCGGCATCTTCACGGGTCTTCATGAAGGCTCCCGAACCGTACTTCACGTCAAGCACAAGGCAATCTGCGTTCATAGCCAGTTTTTTGCTCATGATGCTCGCACAGATGAGCGGGATACTGTCAACAGTTCCTGTAGCGTTCCTGAGGGCATACATTTTCTTATCGGCAGGACACAGCTCGCCTGTCTGAGAAATTATGGAAAAGCCTGTCTGTCTGAGGATATCCTCGAACTCATCGAGAGGCAGATCAGTCCTGTAGCCGTCAATGCTTTCGAGCTTGTCGATAGTACCGCCTGTATGTCCGAGACCTCTGCCCGACATTTTTGCAACACACACACCGCAGGCTGCAACAACAGGACCTATTATAAGAGATGTTTTATCACCTACACCGCCTGTACTGTGCTTGTCCGCAGTAAACGGGATACCGAGCCTTACGATATCACCGCTGTCGCGCATAGCAGCTGTCAGCGCAAATGTCTCATTTTCGGTAAGACCGTTTATGCATACTGCCATGAGCCACGCCGACATCTGATAATCGGGTATCTCGCCGTCGGTATAGCTTTTAACGAGCCAGAACACCTCATCGTCCGACAATTCCTGCGACTTTTTTGTTTTATTTATTATGTCAATTATGTTCATGATCCACCTCCTATATTATTATTTTATCATAAAATATATAATATTTCAATAGTTTTTGTGAAATTATACTCTCTTTTTTACAAATTATTCATTATCACCGTAAATACAACAAATGGTACTCCAAGAACCGCGCTCCCCAGCAGATCAAAAAGATTCAGCGGCACTTCGATACCTATAAGTCCGCCGTACTTGTTTACGATAAACAGCGCTGCTATGCCTGTCAAAGCTCCCGTCAGCATTGACAGGAGCTTTTTCTCCCGCCTTAGATAATATATTAACATTATTGCTGCGACAGTGCCGCAGAGTATCCTGAATATTGTTTCTGTATCCATATTTTACCTCTCACATCAGTATGTATCCCAGTGCGATTATCAGCTTGATATCCGCGCCCTCTTTTATCAGCATATACAGCAGCGCAGCGATAAGCAGCTTGTCACTGTCCATGCCTCCGTCAAGAAACTCCTCGAAAAGTCTGTCAAAAAGCTCGCTTTTATGCATCTTGCGGGGGATACTCTCCTCTCTCGCACAATACTCCTCTTTATGATCGGGCGGCAGGTCAGCTGCGGCTTTTCTGATCCTGCTCTGATACAGCCTCGCCGTATCATTCCTTCTGCAATTACTGTCAAATACCGACATAGACCTGCCTCCTTTCACTCATATAAGGTCTTGCAGCAGACCGCTCTCCTTTGCGATATTCCATACCGCGATCAGGCGCATGAGCTTTATCGCCTTATCCACTCTTTTCTGCTTTTCCTCGCCGAGATGCGGCTTCAGAGCCAGCAGAAGATCGGTGTTTTTATCCTGCTGCGAAGCTGCGCTGATAAGACTTGTCAGTTTCAGTAATGAACCGATATCAGGTTCTCCGTCGGAGGGCTGTTCAGTTTTTTCTTCTGTATCCTTATTCTCCTCTGATACGAGCATCTGTGCCAGCTCGGAAAGCTGCTTTACACTCTCCTCATCGGACAGCAGTCCGCTTATCCTGCTCATGATATCGTCCATTGGCTGCTCCTTATTTTTTTCCGCCTGTAAGCTTGGCATAAAGTGCTTTTGCCTGCGGTGTGCTCATCATCTTCTCGACTATCTGCGGATTATTTACCGCCTGCTGAAACCGTGCCGCATCGCTCCTGTTCATAGCCGACAGCGCACTGTCGAACTTGCCTTCTTCAAGCTCTGAACGGAGCTTATCGGGCGGTACTCCGATCTTTTTGCTCACCACATTGAGAAGTCCCGTTATCTTTTTAGGGTCAATATTGTTCATAACTGCCTCCAAAAATGTACATAGTATAAATAATGTATACAATATATTATATTGACGATTTCATAATTTTATGACTTGAAATGCCTTTAAACTGTGATATTTCGCAAATAAAATATTTATATGGAAATATTTTCCCGCGATAGTTGCTTTATTGTGATTTTTATGCTATAATATATTATAAACTTCTTAGGAGGGATCGTATTGCGTATTGTTGTAATGTCTGACACTCACGGCAATATCTTCGCACTGGAACGCATTATTATGAAGAATACCGACGCAGACTGGATAATACACCTCGGTGACGGCGAGCACGAGCTTGACAATTTCCTGCTCTCCCACCAGAAATTAGCACCTAAGATCATTCATGTTGCCGGAAACTGCGATTTTGGAAGTATGAGCCCCGAGGTTTTTGTCCTTCCTGTTTTAGACCACAAGATACTCGCTACTCACGGCCATCTCTACGGCGTTGGCGGCTCACTTGACAGATTAAAGGCTCTTGCACTGACAAACGGCTGTGATATCGCTCTTTTTGGTCACACTCATGTGCGCTATCAGAGCTATCAGAACGGAATATACCTCATGAACCCCGGCAGCGCATCTATCCCCCGTGACGGAAATAAGCCTTCATTCGGACATATTGACATCTCTCCCGCAGGCATCGTCACGAATATCGTCGATGTATGATCCTCCCTGCTATATCTTATGCAGGCGGCGGCTTTTGGTTACAATCATATATGCAAAAATGATCCCCTCAGAGGCGATACGCTGAACGAATGCGTAAAACTCCAAGGGGATCTTTTATATTAAATAATATAATAACGGAACGCCGAGGACGGTATTCCCTGCATATGTGCTGCGTAAAACAGCCTGTCAATAAACCCCAATTTCATTAGGGAACGCCTTCTCTTGCAAGGCGTTCCCTCTTAAAAAACAGTCCACCGGACTGTTTTTTAATTCACCCTTTGCAAATCGACTTTTTCGACAGGCTGTTTTTTACTGATAAATTATCTTCAATCTGCCATGAATACTTCAAAAGCCTTATATGCCATGTAAGTATCAAGCTTTGAAACGATCTCATAAGGAGCGTGCATCGAAAGAACAGGTACTCCCAGATCAATAGTGTCAACGTTGAGATTTGCTATATATGCAGCAACTGTTCCGCCGCCGCCCTCATCGACCTTGCCCAGCTCACCTGTCTGCCAGATGACCTTCTTAGCGTCCATAAGTCTTCTGATACGGCCTGTGAATTCAGCAGATGCATCAGATGTGCCAGCCTTGCCGCGAGCTCCTGTGTACTTTGTAACCACAACACCGTAATTGATATAAGCGCTGTTGTTTCTCTCGTTCACCTCGGGGTAAGTAGGATCATACGCTGCATTTACGTCAGCTGAGAGGCATTCGGAAGCAGAAAGGACTGTTCTCGCATCAGAGCCGAGAGCTTCTGCAATATCAGCAATAAAATATTTGAGATATGCTGAGCGCAGACCTGTATTTCCGTCGCTGCCTGTCTCCTCCTTATCTGTGAGGACTGTTACGACTGTATGCTTCGGCTTCTTGCACTCAGCTGTTGCAATGAGAGCAGGATAAGCGCAAACCTTGTCATCATGACCGTATGCTCCGATCATGCTTCTGTCAAAGCCGATATCCTTAGCCTTGAATGCAGGAACAGCTTCAAGCTCTGATGATATGAAGTCGGCCTCTGTTATGCCGTACTTCTCAAAGAGTATATTCATGATATTCAGCTTTACAGAGCCGCTCTCCTCGTCGTCCTTGAATGGACGCGAACCGATAACGATGTTAAGGCGCTCGCCCTCGATGCCCTTAGACATCGGCTTCTGCATCTGGGAAGCTGCAAGGTGGGGCAGAAGGTCTGTAACGCAGAAAACAGGATCGCTTTCATCTTCACCGATATTTACCGGTACAGTTGTGCCGTCTGCCTTTATGACAACTCCGTGGAGCGCAAGTGGTATCGTAGTCCACTGATACTTCTTTATTCCGCCGTAGTAGTGTGTCTTGAAAAGAGCCATTTCTGTATCTTCATAGAGCGGATTCTGCTTGAGATCAAGTCTTGGAGAATCAATATGAGCAGCACAAAGACGTACACCTTCACTGATAGGTGCAGTTCCGATAACAGCTGCGAGAACAGCCTTACCGCGGTTGCTTACAAATATCTTATCCCCTGACTTCAGCTTCATACCTGCCTTGAACTCGACGAAGCCCTTTTTCTGAAGGAGCTCTGTAGCATATATTACTACCTCGCGCTCGATCTTAGCAGTGCTCATAAATTCCTTGTAGCCTTCGCAGAACTTATCGCAGGCTTTGAGCTCCTTATCAGAGATAAGGTGATAAGCATTCTTGCGCTGCATAAGGAGCTTTTCCTTGAGCTTCTTTGCTGAATCTTTTTTTTCTGCCATTATAATATTTCTCCTTTCGCAGAAAATATATATCACAGCCTGACGGCTGAGTTACTGCACTTTAACAGGTGACTGCTTGCTTTTGAAAAGCTCGCGTATCTTCCCCGAGACCTCCCATGAAATGCCGTTTACGGTATCCATATTGCCGTTATTTCTTATTATGTAGTCGGAATGACTGCGGAAGAACTCCTCATCGAGCTGAGAATTCATTCTCTTCCGAGCCTGATCCTGAGTAAGTCCGTCGCGGGATATTATGCGTTTTTCACGTATATCCGCATCGGCAAGGACTGAAATGATTATCTCACAGAAATCGTCTGCGCGGCTCTCAAAAAGAGTGGGAGCGTCAAGAAGTATGAGCTTCTCGCCTTTAAGGGAGTGAACACGTATCTGACGGAGGATCTCGCCTGTAATATAAGGATATGTAATTGTATTCAGAGTTTCAAGCTTGGTCTTATCCGAGAAGACAATAGCAGCCAGAGCTTTTCTGTTCAGTGTTCCGTCATCGCAGATAACTCCCGCACCGAAGAAATCAGCTATCTCGTCCAGACATTTGCTGCCCTTCTCGACAACTCTGCGAGCGACCTGGTCTGCGTCAATGACCGCAAAACCGTTTGACGCAAATATTTTTGAGACTGTGCTTTTTCCTGCGCCTGTCTGACCTGTAAGCCCAACGACCATAACTCCGTTGAGACTGTTCATACCCTTATCACCTCGAATCCTGCCGCCCTTATAAGACGGTTATATACTGCAAGTCCCACGCCCTCAGGTCTTGGAGCGCGGACATATACTCTTACTGCACCTGCATCATCGAGTTCACGGAGTCTCTGGAAGAGCAAATGCGCCTGCTCGGAGCTGTCCTTTCCATAAGTCATATATCTGTATGGGAAATTATCGCTGTCGGAATCAAAGATAAGTGAATACACATCATCTCCCGTATGCTCTCCGACATAAGCAATGAAGCCTTCGAGCTCACCCTCGACCATAATTATATCAGCCTTCGGGGAATAATGCTTGTACTTCATACCTGGGGAAGCAGCCTTCTGACCTGCTTCAAGCTCATGAAGTATAGCATGGTCGATAATTACCTCGCTGCATACCTGTTCCAGCATCTCCTTGGTAACGCAGCCCGGGCGGAGTATCCTTACAGTACTCTCCCCCTCAATAGCGATGACCGTGGATTCAACGCCGAATCTTGAACTGCCGCCGTCAACGACTGCGGATATCTTTCCGTTCATGTCACGCATAACGTGTTCGGCAGAAGTAGGGCTCGGATAGCCTGAGGTGTTTGCTGAGGGAGCGGCTATCGGTCTGCCTGAGATCTCAATTATCCTGTGCATAACAGGGTGTGACGGCACTCTGATGCCGACGGTATCAAGTCCGCCCGAGGTTATCATAGGTATCCTGTCATTTTTGGGAAGTACCATGGTAAGAGGTCCCGGACAGAATTTTTCTGCAAGAGTGTATGCAAGGTCGGGTATAGAAGTTGTGTAATCCTTTGCCTGTGAAAAGTCAGCAAGATGAACAATGAGGGGATTATCGGCAGGTCTGCCCTTTGCCGCAAATACCTTGCGGACAGCCTCCTCGTTGGAAGCATCTGCGCCGAGACCGTACACAGTCTCGGTGGGTATACCTACTATCTCACCGTTTCTTATAAGCTCTGCTGCCTTTACAAGGTCAATATCGTTGTCACTCAGTAAAACTGTATCCATAAAAACTACGCTTCCTGATTTGCGAGCTTGGCAGCCTGATCGGCAGTCGCCAGCGCATCAAATACTTCGTCAAGATTTCCGTTGAGGATATCCTCCAGTCTGTATATGGTAAGACCAATACGATGATCTGTAAGTCTACCCTGCGGATAGTTGTATGTCCTGATACGCTCGGAGCGGTCGCCTGTACCGACCTGCATTTTACGCTCCGACGCGATCTTGGCGTCATGTTCCTCCTGCATTGCCTCGTATATCCTTGAGCGCAATATCTTCATAGCTTTGTCTTTGTTCTTATGCTGGCTTCTTTCGTCCTGACACTCCACCACGACGTTTGTGGGGAGATAGGTTATTCTTACAGCGGACTCTGTTTTATTTATATGCTGTCCGCCTGCACCGCTTGCGCGGAAATAGTCTATTTTCAGATCCGTTGGATTGATCTCCAGCTCGACATCATCGGCTTCAACGAGAACAGCCACGGTAACTGTTGAAGTATGGATACGTCCCTGTGATTCGGTCTCGGGAACGCGCTGTACGCGATGGACACCGCTCTCGTACTTCAGGCGCGAATAGGCACCGCTGCCCTCGATAGAGAAGCTTATCTCCTTGAAGCCTCCCAGCTCTGTAGGATTGGCGCTGAGTATCTCCTGCTTCCAGCCCATAGCCTCTGCGTACATAGTATACATACGATACAGCGAATTTGCAAACAGCGAAGCCTCCTCGCCGCCTGCACCGCCTCTTATTTCGATAATAACATTTTTTTCATCGTTAGGGTCTTTTGGCAGCAGCAGTACTTTGAGCTCCTGAGTAATTCTCTCCATAGCCTCACGGGAATCATCGTATTCAGCCTGAGCCATTTCCTTGAATTCCTTATCAAGACCGCCGCTGTCAAGCAGTTCCTTAGCTTCATCAAAAGAAGCCTGAGCTTTCTTGTATTCTCTGTACTTCTCAATAATGGGAGTAAGGTTCTTGAACTCCTTCATAAGCTGTGCATACAGCTTATTATCACTGACAACATCGGGATCAGCGAGCTTATCGCTTATCTCGTCATATTTCTGCTCCATCAAAGCAAGTTTTTCAAACATTCGGTATTCTCCTTAATGCTAAAAATATTACTGAAAATATTGCTGTCAGCTAACCTTCATCAGCGTGTTTGACGCTGCGGATACTCTTTTCGATCTTATTGCGGGCGACCATAAATTCTCTTGCACACTTGGTGCATCTGAGCCTGAAATCCATGCCTGAACGTATTACAAACATCTCATTGCCGCCGCATGGGTGATTTTTTTTCATTGTAAGAATGTCGCCTGCCCTAATATCCAAAACAATATCCTCCCTTCAATAAAAATAAAAAATTGCACATTTCTCATTATACCCCAAATACGCTCTCAAATCAATATTTTGAGGGTATATTTTTTTCATTTTGGTGAAAAATAATAAAAACTTGCATAGAAACATATTGAACCCATACAAAACAGAAAGGAATATTTTTATGTTATCCAGAGTTACAGCCGAATTTGAATCACCTGAGCTTGCAGAGCTCGCAATTATGCGCGTTAAAGACAGCGTACAGTACGTGTATTCCACGCACATGATATATAACAGAATGTCCGAAAAGGCACTGCACATTTCCCGCGGTACAACTGTATCGCTGATACCGACCTATTCAAATACGCACACCAATTTCCTGACCGCAGTAATGGAATCCCCCACGTCAAAAGACGTTATCCCTGAGCCTGCACAGAACAAAAAGACCTCTGCCTGCATAGTCTGCGGCAGTGCAGCTGTTGACAATGTCATCGCAGTCCTCAACGCTATGGGAGGACTTAACATAAGATTTGCTCAGTAGCATATCTCTCCGCTTCCTCGCATAGAATTTACTGTCAGGGATATTCTCCCAAAACTGTAATGACTACGGAGGTATATGATAATGGAATACAGACCCGAAGGCTGCATTTTTGAAACACCGCTGAATCAGAAACTCATCTCAACAGCAGAAGGACTTACCGAAGCTATGGAAAAAGGCACCATACTCGAAGCAAGAGTGAAACTCTGTACGAGTTCCCACGACCTTATTATAGAGCTTCCATGCGCAAAGGGAATAATTTGCCGTGAAGAAGGCGCTATAGGCATAAAAGAAGGCTCGACCCGTGATATAGCGCTGATATCACGGGTCAATAAAATTGTATGTTTCAAGGTAAGATCCCTCGACCTTGCCGAAAACGGAGAGCTCGTGGCAACGCTTTCGAGAAAGGCTGCACAGGAAGAATGTCTCCGCGAATACATATCAGGTCTTTCCGCAGGTGATATAATCCCTGCAAGAGTGACCCATTTTGAGCAGTTCGGCAGCTTCGTCGATATAGGCTGCGGCATACCGTCACTTCTTCCCATAGACATGATGTCGGTATCACGCATCTCTCACCCGTCAGACCGCTTCAAAGTTGGTCAGCTGATCAAAGCGGCTGTCAAATCGAATGTCGGCAGCAGGATCTTTCTCACGCACAAGGAGCTACTTGGTACATGGGAAGAAAACGCCGTAAAATTCAAAGCCGGCGAAACTGTCCCAGGGGTGATACGTTCCATAGAGGAATACGGCATTTTCGTTGAACTGACACCTAATCTCGCAGGACTTGCCGAACCTAAAGAGGATATACACATCGGTCAGAGCGTAAGTGTATACATAAAAGCGATACTGCCCGACAAGATGAAAGTCAAGCTTATAATCGTCGATGTATGCAGCGAAAAGGCTCCGCCTGCACCCGTAGAATACTTCGTTGATTCAGACCGCATCACTGAGTGGAACTACTCCACCGCAGCCTCAGATAAAGAAATATCCACCGTATTCAAATAAAAAATGCACCCAAATACGGGTGCATTTTATCATATTTCTTAGAATGCGATCTGCTCAGCGATCTTATGAAGTTTAACATCATATTCTTTCTGCATTGAAAGAGCTTCCTGTATATCATAATCAACGATCTTGCTGTCCTTGATACCAACAACACGATTGCCGATACCCTGCTCAAGGAGCTCAACAGCATAGTAGCCCATTCTTGTAGCTTCAACTCTGTCTCTTACTGTAGGTGAACCGCCTCTCTGTACGTGACCGAGAATAGTTGCTCTTGCTTCGATGCCTGTCTTCTCCTGGAGCATATTTGCTATCTCCTGAGAATGTCCGATGCTCTCAGCAACGATAACAACGAAGTTCTGCTTGCCCTTTGCCTTCTTTTCAAGCATTGTGTTTGCAATAGTGTCAATATCATAAGGAACTTCCTTTGTGATGATATCTGTAGCACCACAAGCAACACCTGTATTTACAGCGATGTGACCTGCGCCGCGTCCCATTACCTCAACAACAGAGATTCTGTCGTGTGACTGGGAAGTGTCACGAAGCTTGTCAACGAGCTCCATAGCAGTGTTCATAGCTGTATCGAAACCGATAGTATAATCAGTGCAGGCAATATCGTTGTCGATAGTACCCGGAAGTCCTATACAAAGAACGCCCTGTGCCGAAAGATCAGCAGCTCCTCTGAATGAACCGTCACCGCCGATAACTACAAGACCCTCGATACCGAGTTCATCGCACTTTGCCTTAGCCTTTGCAACACCTTCAGCAGTTCTGAATTCAGGACATCTTGCTGTATAAAGAATAGTACCGCCATTGTGGATTATGTCGGAAACGCTTCTCTCGTCCATTTTAATGATATCTCCGGTGATAAGTCCGACGTAACCTCTGCGAACACCGTAAACTTCCATACCCTTACTGAGAGCTGTTCTTACAACTGCTCTTACTGCGGCATTCATTCCGGGAGCATCTCCGCCGCTTGTTAAAACACCGATTTTCTTTATCATATCATTTTCTCCATTCTGCACTTGGCATATATTGTTTAACCCGCAGATAACTGCGGCATAATTCCATACACTAATATTTTACTACTTTGCGCAAAAAATGTCAAGAGAATTTCGTATTTTTTCGTATGCGACCTGCATTATATGCAAAAAACTGCTATATAAGCCCGATCTGAGACATATCATAGATCGTTTTCAGCTTCTCAAATGCTGCTCTATCCACTTTCAGACTGAGTTTTGAACGCGGAGCAACTGTTTTTTTCAGGTCGGAAAGGTAGCAGCATACCGATGTAGTACCGCTGCTAATGCCGCACAGCTCTACAAGCTCGGGCTTTATTATCGCATTGTCGGAGTTCATTTTTATGCACAGCTTCATGTTTGAGATAAGCCTTTCAAACTCTGTCTCAGAAGTCACTGCACCGCATATCACAGTAATGCGGTCGTCTTTAACGGATATTTTGCCGTTTATCAGCACAATAGCGTCCTGCGTGAGCTTTGAGCCGTTAAGCATATAAAGATCAGGGAAAACAACGCCTTCAAGCTCTCCTGTATCGTCCGAAAAGGTGACAAAGCACATTTTGTCGCCTTTTTTTGTTACATGGAGCTTTGTACTCTCGACCGAGCAAAGCAGCTTAACGTTCATGCCGTCCCTGAGAGTGCCGTCATTCAGGAGCTCTCCTATTTTCCGCGTATGCATGAGCTCCATTATCCATTCATACGGCGAAAGCGGGTGTCCGCTGAGGTACATTCCCGTTGCGTCCTTCTCCAATGCGAGCAGCATTTTCGCATCATATTCCTGCTTATA
>CACZEJ010000078.1 GCA_902780115.1 Ruminococcus flavefaciens
CGGTTTACCATTTCAACTCTTGACATCATGTCATAGAAGCTTGATGTACCAACAACTACTGAAGCGAGGTTGTCGTTGCCTGAAACGTACATAGCGCAAAGGCGCTTCTTGAAGAGTTCGACCTTATCGTCGATAGCCTGCTGCTGATCGTCGATAGCCTGATTGAGATTCCCGATATTCTCCTGTGCGGAGTTGATATCGTTGTTAAGGGTCTCAAGCTCCTGATTGAGGAGGTTGATATTGTTCTGGATCACAGAGATCTGTTCATTGAGAACGTCCTGATACTGCTGATTTTGAGCCTTGTTGCCTGCGAGCTCATCGAGCTGTGCCTGCAATTCGGAAATTTTACCTTTGTTAGCGTTGATCTGCTCCTGCATCTCAGCGATAGATTGAGCTGATGCGTTGTTGGCGTTCTTGCCTGTTGTCTTTGGGTAGACCGAAACAAGTGCAAATGTAAGAGCTGCACTCATAACACAGGAAAGAGTTTTCTTGAATATGTTTAGCTTTTCCATAATTAAGCTGCGTCTCGGAGATACTCCGAATGCACACTCCTTTCATAAAAAAATTCACATTATTATAGGGTGGGATAACGTCAGACATCAATGTGTTTTCTTGTGCTTATGACACTTCCTAAAGCTCCGATCAGAGCGCCGACAACGAGGTAGGCAACAACTACGTAAAGACGTATATCGGAGAAGGGGATAAGGCTGCTGACACCGAAGGTGTTCATGAGCATACCCTGTTCCTTTATCATATCATAGGCTGAGCGATAGATCGCCCATGTTATGAAGTACGCGCCTGCGCCTGCAAAGAAACCTGTTACCATACCTTCAACGAAGAAAGGCATACGGATGAAGGCATTTGTTGCGCCGACATACTTCATTATCTGTATCTCCTCACGGCGGGCGAAAACGCTTGCCTTGGTGGTATTGGAGATAATTATCATAGAGATGACTGAGAGCGCGATTATAATAGCGCCTGCGATGAGAGAAACGACCTTGCGGAGCTCTCTGAGGAACTCTGCGACCTGTGGTGATGCAGAAGCGCTCTGTACGTGAGCGATCTTGCCTATTTCCGTTGTGGTATCAGCGATCTTGTCGGTATCCTTTACCGTAACGCTGAAGCCGTCGGGCATAAAGCTTGCATCTGAGCCGATGTACTCATCGAAGATCTTCTCAGCATTAGGAAGATTGGAGCGCTGTCTTTCGAGAGCTTCTTCCTTTGAGACAAATGTTACCTTGTCGATATTGGGGAGATTCCTGATAGCGGATTCAGCAGTTGAATTTTCGCTTTCGGAAGTACCCACATTCATAATAACGACGATCTCGTTCTGGCTTCCCAGACCCTTTATCATGGAATTGAGGTTTATATAGAAAAGACCTGCTATTCCGACGAGAAGAAGGGATATAAGGAGAACGCAGAATGTTGCGAACGCCATCATTTTATTTTTCCATATATTTTCTACGCCCTGATCGGCGAGATATTTGAAACCGCTTAGCTTCATTTAGCACCTCCCTCAGTTTTTTCTGTGAGAGCTGCCAGCAGTTCCTCAGGGGTAGCTGCTGCTGAAACGTTGCTTGCCTCAGAGAGGTCAACATCGATATTATCGGCGACCTTCGGCATCAGTTTGCTTTCGGTCTCACTTTTTCCTTCGGGAACGCCTCCGATAGCGGAAATGATATCATCGGCTGTCATATTCTCGATAGGAAGGTCGATAGCCTCCTCGGTATTGACTTCGGCATTATCGGGAGCGCGGTCGTTTATGCGTTCAGCCTCACTGATAGCCGCAGCCATAGCCTCGCTCGGTAGCTCCGAGTCCATATCGGCAAGAAGCTCGTCGTTTGTACCTGTGATGACCTCATCGAATACGATCTCACCTTCGGTGATATTGATTATTCTTCCGCCGAAGTGACGGACGAGGTCGTGCTCATGAGTTACCATGAGTATCGTAGTACCCTGATCGTTGATGCCTTTGAGGAGCTCGACGATCTCGTAGGAGAGTTCGGGGTCGATATTACCCGTAGGCTCGTCTGCGATGATGAGCTGGGGGTCATTTACCAGTGCACGGGCGATAGCCACACGCTGTTTTTCGCCGCCCGAGAGCTCATCGGGGTAAGAGTTTGTCTTTGCGTGAAGTCCTACGAGACTTATAACGTAGGGGACTCTTTTGCGGATATACTTGATCGGAGCGTCGATAACTCTAAGAACGAAAGCGATGTTCTCATATACGGTCATTGACGGGATCAGACGGAAATCCTGGAATACGAAGCCGAGTGTACGGCGGAATTCGGGGATCTTTCTTTTCTTGAGCTTGTTCAGGTTATAGCCGTTGACGGTGACGACACCGCTTGTAGCGTCTATCTCCTTCAGAAGAAGCTTTATCATAGTACTTTTTCCCGCACCTGATGAACCTACCACGAAGGCGAAGTCGCCGTCGTTGATCTTGAGGCTGACGTTGTTGAGAGCGTCCACGCCGCTGGAGTAGGTCACGGATACGTTTTTAAGTTCTACCAATGGGTTACACCTACCTTAATCTGTAAAAGAGCGGTATACCGCCCGAAAGTTCTTATAAGCCGCAGGACTTATCAGAACTTGACAGGATTAGCAGACAGGTACTTCTTTACCATGAGAGCGATCTTGAAGATAATAGCGTGATCAAACTCACGGAGATCAAGACCTGTAAGCTTCTTGATTTTTTCGAGTCTGTATACGAGAGTATTTCTGTGTACGAAGAGTTTTCTTGATGTTTCTGAAACGTTGAGGTTGTTCTCGAAGAACTTCTGGATAGTGAAGAGAGTTTCGTGGTCGAGAGACTCGATGCTGCCTACCTTGAATACCTCGTGGAGGAAGGTCTCACAGAGAGTTGTGGGGAGGTGATAGATAAGACGGGCGATACCCAGGTTATCATAGCTTACGATGACCTTGTCTGTATCGAATACCTTGCCGACTTCAAGAGCCATCTGAGCTTCCTTGAATGAACGTGCGAGGTCCTTTACACCTACAACAGCTGTACCGATACCAACGTTTACTCTTGTGTAGAACTCACTGCTGAGAGTATCAGCGATAGAGCGAGCGAGCTTTTCGAGATCCTTTGAATCAACGGCGCTCTTGAGCTCCTTAACGAGGACGATATCAGTTTCTGTGATATTGAAAACGAAGTCCTTGTTCTTGTCAGGGAACAGGTTCTGGATAACATCATAAGCAGAGATATCATTAGCTGAGATTATTCTGATGAGGAATACAGCACGGCTGATCTCGGCATTGAAGTGGAGCTCTCTTGCCTTGATAACGATATCACCGGGGAGAACGTTGTCGAGGATAACGTTCTTTATGAAGTTGTTTCTGTCATACTTTTCATCGTAGTACTGCTTGATGTTTGAAAGTGCGATAGCAAGAATGCTTGCATACTTGGCAGCAGCGTCGTCAACGCCCTCCACGAATACAGCATAGTCGGGCTTTACTCTTGAGCCGAAAGGCTTGTATGTAAAACCGTCACGAATGAAGATGTCGTGTGAATCACTGAGGTCGAGTGAAACGAACTCATTTGTTGTACCTACGCGGGTAAGGTCGCTGCAAGCGATGATAGTTGCGGTCTCATCTACTACACCGATGGTAGCATCGATTGAGTCGCGCATCTGATGAACTAAACCTTGAAATAATCTGTTGGACATGATTTACATCCTTTCTCTTAATAAGATCTTATTTTGAGCGGACCTTCAAGGAGAGTCGGGAGAGCAGTTCTCTCCTCAACATATTACAAATTGTAACACATTTTCGGCTTCTATTTGTTAACAAACTGTTAACTCTCGTCTGAAGGCTCACAAACATGACTTGCATATGTGTTGAATTTTATTTATAATGCACAAAGAAACTGAATTCTTTGTAACCAAGCTGTAATTTTTACGAGCTGAGCGATTAGTTGTCACATTTTCTCTGGTCTGTCGATATTGAGTATCTCGAGGACGTTCCTGAGTGTCTGACGTACTGCCACACAAAGGAGGATACGTGCATTTCTGAGAGCATCGCTCTCTGCGTTCTTTACGCTGCAAGCGTCGTAGAAGCGGTGGAACAGAGTTGCGAGGTCGATAGCGTACTTTGTGATCTTTGCAGGGTCGTAGGTCTTTGCTGCAAGGTCGATCTCCTTGGGAAGTGAAGCAAGGTGACGGATAAGCTCTATCTCTCTTGCGTCCGAGAGAAGGTCGAAGTCAGCGGAAGCGGGAACGTTTATGCCCTCTTCTGCAAGAGCTCTTATCATGCTGCAAATTCTTGCATGAGCGTACTGAACGTAGTATACGGGGTTCTGAGAAGTCTTTTCGATAGCAAGACCGAGGTCGAACTCGAACTGTGAATTTGCTTCACGGAGATTGAAGAAGAAACGAGCTGCGTCTATCGGTATCTCGTCGAGGAGAGTTACCAGTGTGATAGCCTTGCCGCTTCTCTTTGAAAGCTTGACCGTTTCGCCGTTGCGGACAAGTCTAACCATCTGCATGAGAACTACATCGAGCTTTGTCTCGTCAACTCCGAGAGCGTTGAGAGCTGCTTTCAGACGCGGTACATAGCCGTGGTGATCGGCACCGAGAACGTTGATAGCCTTGTCGAAATTACGTGTGACAAGCTTATTGTAGTGGTAAGCGATATCGGGTACTATATAAGTATAGAGGCCGTTGCTTCTCTTGAGTACGAAGTCCTTATCCATACCGTAGTCGGTAGCCTTGAACCAGATAGCGCCGTCCTGCTCGTAAGCCTTTCCTGCTTCCATGAGTTTGTCTACTACGAGCTTTGTCTCGTTCTTTTCGTGGACTGTGCTCTCTCTGAACCAGTTGTCGTAAACGATACGGTACTTTTTAAGGTCTCTCTCCAGACCAGCAATATTTATAGGGAGCGCATACTCAACGAGAGCCTTTCTGCGGTCTGTCTCGGAAGCTTCTGCGAATGAATTTCCGTTGATATCGTAGAAATTTTTAGCGTGTTCGATGATGTCTGTGCCGAGGTAAACGTCCTCGGGCATTTCGAACTCTCCGCCTTCGCCGCTGCCCTCATAGATAACGGAGCAGAGTTTGTCGGTGTCGTCCTTGTACTGAGCGATGAGCTCCTGACCTCTTGCTGAGCAGAGCTGTAAGTATCTGAGCTCAAGGGACTTGCCGAACTTTTCTATCTGGTTGCCTGCGTCATTTACGTAGAACTCGCGCTCTGCGTGATAGCCTGCCCACTGGAGGACACTTGCGAGACAGTCTCCGATAGCACCGCCTCTTGCGTTACCGATGTGCATAGGACCTGTGGGGTTTGCGGAAACGAATTCCACAAGGACTTTCTTGCCCTTGCCGAGCTCAGTCTTTCCGTAATTTTCGCCCTCTTCGAGTACATTTGCAACAACGTCCGAGAACCACTTCCTGCTGAGGAAGAAGTTGAGGAATCCGGGACCTGCGACTTCGGCTCTGTCGAAGATAGTGCCTTCGAGGTCGAGCTTCTCACAGATGAGCTCAGCTATCTTGCGCGGAGGCATTTTAAGAGCCTTTGCGCATACCATTGCGGTATTTGCTGCGAAATCGCCGTGAGACTTGTCAGCAGGGATCTCGATGTTGAATGACGGGAGTGGAACTGCGGGGATCGCTTCGTCGGCAACGAGCTTTCCGAGAGAATCCATTATTATCTCGCGGAGCCTGATCGAAGCGGAATTGATAAGGTCTGACATTTTATCTATCCTTTCTTTTGTGTTCAGTTCTGGGACTGAACTGTCATGATTATCTCGTTATCTGAAAGATACGAGGAATTCAGATCAAGTGTATATTTAAGGTAGAGCCTTCCGTTTTCGGCGAGGGTATTCTCGATAGCGTGAGTATAAACGCCGATCTGAAGGTTCCCGTAGGGAGTTCCGTACTGGCAGAAATGTTTGCGCCCTATTTCAAGGGAGAGGACTGAATTTGCTGTGCCTTCGCGTGTTATGGAGGCGTTCTTGCAGTCATCGACCTTTATGGTCGTAACAGAGCCTTCAAAGCCTGTAGCGGAGGTGTCCTCATAGGAGATGATGTCCCAGCCGTTCTTGCTGGTCAGGCTTGCTTTTGTGAGCAGCTCAGTCTCGCTTTTTTCGTTATCCTGCCACTGGATACTCGTAAGGGAAATCAAAACGTTATTTTTCAAAATAACCTCCTTTATAGCCGCAGAAGTTGTATGATATCATCTAATTATACATCAGCTTTTTGATGGACAGGTGATATCAATATGTTCTGTCTGCGTTATCTACAGCCTGTTCGAGCAGGTCGTCGATGAGTTCTTCGTGTGAGTAGCCCATTCTTTCCATGAGCTTCGGGAAAACACTGTTTTTTCTGAGTCCGGGCATTGTGCCTATCTTGTTGAGCAGAAGCTCGCCGTCCTCTGTGAGGAAGAAGTCAACACGCGCCAGACCCTTGCAGCCGAGTGCCTTGAAAGCTTTTACTGCTGTATCCTGAACTTTTTTTGTGAGCTCTTCGGGGATATCGGCAGGTATTGTAAGGTCGTCGCCTGTGCTGACGTTGAAGTTATTCGGATCATAAACAGTCTCGGGAGCGGTTATCTCGCCGACAGGTGAACATATCGGCTGGTCGTATCCGAGAACTGCGGCTTCGAGTTTACGTGCCTTGATGTATTTTTCAACAACTACCTTGTTGTCGTTGGAAAAAGCTATTTTTACAGCTGCGAGGAGCTGCTCCGCGTTTTCTGCAAAGCTTGTACCCACATTGCTTCCGCTGTTTGCAGGCTTTACCACCAGCGGGAAACCGAGCTTGCCTGCGATCTCGAGGCAGCATTTGTCAAGACGGTTCAGTTCGCGCTGGGTGATGAGCTCCCATTGAGCGGTCTTTATGTTGTAGTCGTCCATTACCATATGTGTGTGGGACTTGTCCATACACGATGCTGATGCGAGAACACCGCTTCCCACGTATGGGATAGCTGCAAGGTCGAGAAGTCCCTGTATAGTACCGTCGCCGCCGCGTTTACCCATAAGTATCGGCATCACCACGTCGATCTTTCTGACAGTGGCTTCACCGTTCTCAATGGTGATTATGCCTCTGTAGAGCGGGTCGGGGGAGAGCATCGCAGATGTGCAGTCGGGATCCTGATCCCAGCAGCCGTCTGCTATATCGCATACATCGCCAGGGAAATACAGCCAGCGTCCTTTGCGGGTTATGCCGATACAGACGACCTCGTATTTATCCTTTGGTATGTTCTGTATCACCTCAGCGGCAGAAGCCAGTGAAAGCTCATGCTCGCGGGCAGTGCCGCCGAAAATAACGGCAGCCTTTATCTTTGCCATATGTTTCTCCTTTATAAATAGTAGTCCTTATTTTTTATTGTCATTTTCAAGTATCACTATATTTTATCACAATTCACAAAAAACTGCAAGTGTTTTTTGATAAAATGCAGAATCGGACGGCGAATTTCGCAACGAAAGTACATTAACGACAATTTTCAACGTTATGATTTGTGCATTTTGACATCGGAAAACTTCGTTTTTCATCATTTTGACGGAATTACCCTTGGTAAAAATGACGAAATGATATTGTCGGTGCGGAGTTTACTGCTCATGTGAGCTTTGACAATATATTATACATTCTTTGGGTATAAAAAGCAAAAAGGACTGTTTTCCACAGTCCTTTCAGTCTGTAAAAAAGTTCTTTTATTTAAGGGAGCGCCTTCACTTGCAAGGCGTTCCCTCTTAAAAAACAGTCCACCGGACTGTTTTTTAATTCACCCTTTGCGAGGCGCTTTGTAACTGCGGGGCGTTGCCC
>CACZEJ010000079.1 GCA_902780115.1 Ruminococcus flavefaciens
ATAGGTAAAGCTGTTAACATTTACAGATTCTGAGCGGATTGGCTTGTCCTTCTGGTATTGTTCTGTGGACTTGAAATTGTCGCATTCTCCCTCGCTAAGCAGCAGGAAGTATTCCTTGCGCTCTGGAGAGTCCTTGTACCATCTGTCTGAGGACTGGTATTTGCGCTGATGGATGCCGTCATCTCCGATAGAGACATCTCTTATTTTTATTCTGCCGTCAGTAAGCAGGGTAATGGAGTTTGCGTTCCAGAATGTGGAGTAGCCATACTCAACTCCCTGTTTTTCGAGAAAGTCCACGAGGATATACTGATTATTGGTCTTATAGCCGTCTTTAGGCATCTTCATGACAGTTACGCAGTTCAGATAACCTGCGACGAAAATGGGGACAATAAGCAGTGTTGATATCCTTGCGATGCTCTCGTTACCCGAAACAGCCCAGAACACAAAGAGTATGCTCAGTATGAGAGCTGTACCGATCATCGGTGTGAGGCGCCAGTCAGCAATTGCGAGTATGCCGCATATATAGCCCATGAGCACAACAGCTGTCACAGCCCAGTGGATCCATACCCATATACGCATCATTCTGCCTTTTTTGTCGCTGCCGTACTTTTTGTAGCAGAGAGTAGCCACGATAGGAAGCACAGCGAGCAGCAGCGAAGCCATGATGCTGATGACGTTGCATATGCCGTCATTTGTGGTGAACATAACGTCGGGAAGGTTTTTTACTCCCAGAAGTCTCATCCACGCCAAAGGAAGCTTGTGGAGATGCTCTATCCATGAATCCATTTCCGAGAACTCTGAATTTGAATCGGCGTAAGTCTGTACGAGACCCCCGAGGAGTCGCGTATTAAATTTGTTTCCGACGACTGCAAAAAACAGGAATATGAGTGCGCGGCAGGTGACCGTAGTTGTTTTTATGCTGAATAGCTTACATTTGGTGTTAAGGAACTGCTCTGCGAATACAGCTCCCGCAAAAGGGAGAGCAAACAGAGTAATGCCTGAGATGCCGTCCATGCCTGTCAGGAAGATAAATACACAAAGGCATACGAATATGAAGATCCTGTGTATGAAGATGCCTTTCGTTTCCGCACCTTCCTTGCGGCGGCGGATCTGTTTGCTGCTCAGGGACAGCAGGCGTGCATAGAGATACGCGCCGATGACGAGGAACAGTATTCCCAGGGAGTAGTAAATGGTGTGTCCCCAGAATATTTCACGCATCTTCGGTGTAGCATGAGTAATGGCGAGAAACAGGGAAGTGCCGCAGAGAGCGGCGTTGAAGCTTTCTGTGATCTCACGTATCATGAGTACCATGAAAAGTGTGAGAAGGATGAAGAAGCCTGTCATGCCGAGGGTATGAGCTGTCATGCCAAAGCCGAATATCTTTATAAGCGGGATCATGAGTGTGCTTGTGCTGAACGGCAGGAAGCAGGCGTAAGAGAAGTCCCTGTCGTAGAGGTGACCACTCTCGACGGAGGCGTTAGCCCACATGATGGTGTCTGTGCAGTCTGCGTGGAACTCGGTCTTGCTAATGTGGAGTATATAGTATATTGTAGTGGTGACAGTTCCGATGAATAATACAAGTGAGGCGACGAAAAGAATGATCTTGCTGAGCGTCTGACCGTTCAGGCTGCTTTTTTCGGGGGGCATATCCAGTGGAAAAGCCGGAGCTTCAGTTTCTACTGCCGCAGTCTCGGGAGATTCTGATATGGTTTCTGGAGAGCCTTCGGAAGTATCGGCAGTGTCTTGTGCCGTAGCTGCTGTTTCCTCAGCGATTTCTTCGGCAGTGTTAGGCGCAGCTGAGACTTCTGTATCTGTTATGTCGGTGTTTTCCTGAGTATCTGTACCGGCGAGGGGGGTGTCTTTTTTTGTATCCATAATTTTTCCTCATAATACGGGAACGGGCAGCGCTTTGCTGCCCGAACTTTTATTTTGAATCTTTTTTTGTGTACAGCAGTATTTTTCTTGCAAAGAAGTTCCACAGGAAGGATACTGCAGTAGATACGATCTTGGCGATGACCTGGAAAAGACTGGTAGTATCAGCCAGCCAGACCTCAAAGAGCTTTGTAATGCCGATGGTTATGAGAAGTCCCACAACGCCGATAGCGGCAAAGCTGAGGAACTCTACCAGCTTGTTCTCAACCTTTGAGTTCTTGAATATCCAGAAGGTGCTGATGAGGTAATTCACAGCCAGACCTGCAACGAATGAGAGGGAATTGGCTACCCAGCCGAATTCCTTCTGCTCATGGAAGGCAAATCTGAATAGTATATACGACAGAGCAAAGTCCACCACGAATGCCAGACCGCCGACGAAAAGGTAACGGAAGAACTGTATCAGTGTATTATCCGTATCTCCGACAAACAGCTTCTTGAACTGCTTGTCGCTGAATATCTGCTTGATCTCGTCCATTACTTCTGCTTCTCCTCGTGGTATTCCTTTTCAGTATTAACGTTCCATATAGCGGACTTGTCAGTGCTGCCGCTCTTGATAGCCTTAACAGCCTCGAAGGTAGGTGTCGAAGTAAGCAGGATAAGCCTTCTTTACCTTTTCCATATGTGTGTCGATGACTTCGTCTGCGCTGTCGATAAGACCGAGCTTAACCATTTCCTTTACGCAGAAGTCTGAGAACTGCTGTTCTGTCATGTTCCAGAACTTGTCGCCCTCTGATACGAAGTACTCAAGACCCACCCATACTGTATGACCGAGATCCTTTACCATGTAAGGAGACCAGTTGTTGTAGATCTGGAAACGACCCATCTTAACACGTCTGTCCTGAACGTATACCCAGCAGTCAGGCACGATGTTGCCGACAGTCTTCATAGTGGTCTTGTTCTTGAGCTTGAGCTTAGGAACGAGAACACCGAGGGTCATATAGTCACGGTAAGGGAGACCTGCTGCGATACGAGCAGCCTCGGCAGGAACGTCGTTCATGCCTGCAACGAGATCCTTGACAGGCATTGATGAGATAACGCAGTCGCCGTCGAGAGTAACTTCCTGACCGTCCTTGATATAGGTAACGCCTGTGAGAACGTTGTCGCTATTCTTGTGGAGCTTCTTTACAGCAGCCTCCATGATGATGTGACCGCCAAGCTTCTTTACTTCATCGGCAGTTACTTCCCAGAGCTGACCGGGACCGAGCTTAGGGTACTTGAACTCCTCGATAAGAGAAGTATTTACCTTGCGGTTCTTGACCTTGAAGAGCTTTCCGAAGAAGTCCTTGATGATGCCCACGATAGACAGACCCTTTGTACGCTGAGCGCCCCATGAAGCGTCGATCTCGCTGGGGTGTCTGCCCCAGAGGTTCTCTGTGTAGTACTCGAAGAACATGGAGTAGAGCTCCTTGCCGAAGCAGTTGATGTAGAAGTTCTCGAGGTTGGTCTCGGGACGCTTATGGAGAGCAGCGCCGAGATAGCTGAAGCCTACCTTCACAGTTGTGAAGAAGCCGAAATTCTTGATAGTTTCGGGTTTGAGAGAAACAGGATAATCGTAGAACTTATCATTGAAGAGAATACGGGAAACTCTGTGCCTCTTGAGCATTACGCGGTCAACGTGCTTAGGGTCCGGACCGCCTAGAAGAAGCGGTGACCGCCCATATCCATACGGTTGCCCTTGTAGTTTACAGTTTTTGAAATACCGCCTATAGCAGTAGTCTCCTCGAGTACAGTTACGTCGTACTCGCCTGAGCCGTCTCTGAGCAGCTCATAAGCAGCGGTAAGACCTGCCGGTCCTGCACCGATGATTATAATTTTTTTCATGATGTTTATTCCTTTCCGCGGAGCATTACAGCTCCGAAATATGCCTATATATTATTAGACGAATAATAAGACGATATCTCTCACATAAAAAAGCGGGATATCACAACTATAACTTCTATTATAGCATATACTTATAAAATAATCAAGAGCAGAAGGGGGAAAACTTTACATTGCAGTGCAATTTGTACAACTTGCCGAATTTTAGCCCATAGGCAGGGCAACGCTGTAACCTGTCAACGGTGGTGCTTGAGCCGCGCACTCACTCTGTATATAATAGTTGATCTGCTTTCACTTACGGCATAATACGTAAAATGCAACATGAAATCATTATTTTTCATACAGCAGCCATAAAAATACCGAGTCTGTTAAGCGGAGTACTCATATAGAAACTTTACACGAAATTATCGGGGGAAACCCTTTTCAAAAGGGTTTCCCCCGATATCTCACGTAAAAACTTCTGTATAAGTACCTTGCTTATTACGGACTTGGTAATATTTATATAAGCCTTATTTTTCTGTACAGAACTCGACCTTTTCGCCGTTGAGGATCATATTTGTAGTTCTTACAGCGCACATCTTGCCGCACATTGAGCAGGTGTGTCTGTCAGCAGGAGGAGTGCTCTCGAAGTAAGCGCGAGCCTTTTCACCGTCAACAGCGATCTCGAACATCTTCTCCCAGTCAACTTCGTGACGAGCCTCAGCCATAGCGTTATCGCGGTCGGTAGCGTGTGGGACTCCCTTTGCGATATCAGCAGCATGAGCAGCTATACGGCTTGCGATGATACCTTCCTTAACGTCGTTTGCGTCAGGAAGTCTGAGATGCTCGGCAGGAGTAACATAGCAGAGGAAGTCTGCGCCGCTTGCAGCAGCGATAGCTCCGCCGATAGCAGAAGTGATGTGGTCGTAGCCGGGGAAGATATCGGTCACGAGAGGTCCGAGTACATAAAACGGAGCATTATGGCAGATGCGCTTCTGGAGCTTCATATTTGCAGCTATCTCGTTCATTGCCATATGTCCCGGCCCCTCTACCATTACCTGAACGTCCTTAGCCCATGCTCTTTCAGTGAGAGCTCCGAGCTCGATAAGTTCAGCTATCTGACCGCCGTCTGTGGAGTCGTCGATGCAGCCCGGGCGGAGAGCATCACCGAGGGAAATAGTGCAGTCGTATTCACGGAGAATATCGAGAACCTCGTCATAGTGCTCGTAGAATGGGTTCTCGTTGCCTGTCATCATCATCCATGCAAAGAGGAGAGAGCCGCCGCGTGAAACGATGTTCATCTTACGCTTGTCTCTGCGGAAAGCCTCTACAGCACGGCGGTTGATGCCTGCGTGTATAGTCATGAAGTCAACGCCCTCTTCTGCGTGAGCGCGGACAACGCGAAGGAAGTCCTCGGCAGTAATTTCAAGGAGATCCTTTTCCAGGTAGCCGATAGCGTCGTACATAGGAACAGTACCTATCATAGCAGGGGACTTCTCGATGAGAGCCTTGCGGAAGGTATTGGTCTTGCCGTAGTTAGAGAGGTCCATGATAGCCTCAGCGCCGAATTTAAGCGCCATATCTACCTTTTCCATTTCGATGTCATAGTTCTTGGCATCGCCTGAGATACCGAGGTTTACGTTGATCTTTGTGCGCATCTTTGTGCCGATGCCCTCGGGAGATATGGACTTGTGGTTGACGTTGCAGGGGATACAAACCTCGCCCTTGGCAACCAGCTCGCGGAGAGCCTCAGCGTCGATATATTCCTTTTCAGCAACTATCTTCATTTCGGGAGTGATGATACCCTTTTTAGCTGCTTCCATCTGTGTGTAATAATTCTTCATTTTAAATTCCTCCGATAAAATATTCTTTGTGTGAGCTTATTGAAGCTCATTATTCGGCTGTTTTGGCGAACTCGCCCGTAAGTGCGAAGGCGTGGTTCATGGGACCGCTGCCCTTGCCGAGGTCGAGCATGGCTGAAAGTGCGCCCGAGATGTAATCCTTGGCGCGTTCCACTGACTTTTCAAGTGAGAAGCCCTTTGCAAGGTTTGAAGCAATGGCACTTGAAAGAGTACAGCCTGTACCGTGGGTATTGGGGTTGTCGATGCGTCTTCCCCTGAACCATGTACAATTGCCCTTGTTCCAGAGCAGGTCGTTTGCATCATTGAGACTGTGACCGCCCTTGCATAGTACTGCGCAGCCGTACTTCTCGCCGATGACCTGAGCAGCTTTCAACATATCGTCCTGTGAAGTTATCTTCATATCCGCGAGTATCTCAGCTTCGGGAATATTGGGAGTAACAACGGTAGCGAGTGGGAGAAGCTCTGACTTCAGAGTTTCGACAGCTTCGTCTGCAATGAGCTTAGCGCCGCTGGTAGCTACCATAACGGGATCGACTGTGATATTCTCAGCCTTGTATTGTCTGAGCTTTTCCGCGATAGTGCGGATAAGCTTATCGGAGGAGACCATGCCTGTCTTTACTGCGTCGGGACGGATATCCGTGAACACAGCATCGAGCTGCATAGCCAGAAATTCAGGCGTTACCTCCATAATACCTGTTACGCCGGTCGTGTTCTGCGCGGTGAGAGCGGTTATAGCGCTCATGGCAAAAACACCATTCATGGTCATGGTTTTCATGTCCGCCTGAATACCGGCGCCTCCGCAGGAATCGCTCCCTGCGATCGTTAATGCTGTTCTCATTTGCATTTCTCCTTTTCGGCAGATTCGGGCATGATGCCCCAGCATTAATTTTGTATAGCGAGACAAGGTGGTGCCCCCGATGTCCCACTGCAAAGCTTTGCTTTGCAAGTCAAAAGTTGAGAGTTGATGTGTGCCCTTTCGGCACGTATCTGAAACTTTTTTAGTCAAGACACTATAACTCTGAACTCACAACTGTTTTCAAGCATAGCCTGAAAACAAAAAGGTGCGCCTGCAAAGAGACACACCTATGGTACATAAGTATTTCCCTCCGTTGGCATTATCCAAATCAGGTAAGGTCGGAGTTTGAAACTCCCTCTCAGCCTGTCACACAAGCTCCCTTTTGTATTATTATACCACTTTTGTGTGAATTGTCAAGCCTTTAGCCTGTGGTGAGCATTGATAGCGGAGCAGTTAGCTTATACTTTCCGCTTATAACTTGTCCGAGCTGTTATCCCTTTGACTTTGCGGGGAAGATGTGGTATAATGAATTAAATATTGAAAATTATTTTCGTTGATACATAACTAACGGAGGTGCGGAAAATGAGACTTTTGTTCATAGTTTTTATAGCGATTTGCGTTCTTGTTATCCTGTATAAGCTCATCGAAACTATCAGGATATATAAAAAATGCAGCGAAAAGGTCGATGCGGTCGTAGTCGATATGGAGCTCAGAGAGGACGTTGACAAGGATACCCTTTATGCTCCTGTGTACCAGTTCCACTATAATTTCAGGGAGTACCGCGTGAAAAACAAGGAGCTCAGCGAGACAAAGTGCAAGAAGATGATGCAGCGGCACTTCAAGCTGAGGATAGACCCGAATAATCCGACGAAGGTATTTGACGTGAATGCACAGATAAAGAGTGCAGTGGTCTTTATAATGATACCGCTGGCGTTTATTATCCTGATGCTGGTGATAAAATTCTGCCGCTGATGCAGATACAAGAGAATTAACAAAATGTACTTGAATTGATGCTGATATTTTGGTAAAATTAGTATAAGATGTGGTTGGCTGTTAAATGCTCACTGCAAATATTACCAAACGGAGGTATCTATTTATGGACAAAAATGCGATCTACAAAATAAATAAGCTACGGACTCTATGTTGTGACAGCGTTTATGGACGGTCAGGACAACGGCTGCATAACCAACACCCTTGCACAGGTCACTTCTTCGCCTAACAGAGTTACGCTTACAGTTGCAAAAAGCAATCTTACCCATGATATGATAATGGCTACAGGAAGGTTCACGGCTTCCGTTATTGGTACTGATGCGGATTTTGAGCTTTTCAGGCACTTCGGCTTCAGGTCGGGACGTGAAGTGAACAAGTTTGCGGAGTTTACTGACTGCAAGCGCGCCGAAAACGGGACGCTCATCATAACCAAGGGAACGAATGCCTATATTTCGGGTATGGTCTTCCATACTATCGACCTGGGCACACATACTCTCTTCATTGCTGATGTAACGGAAATGGAGATGCTCAGCGATACTCCTTCGGCGACATATGAGTTCTATCAGAAGAATATCAAGCCAAAGCCACAGGCTGTGGGAACAGCACCTGACGGACAAACTATCTGGAGATGCGTCATATGCGGCTATGAGTACGTTGGCGAGGAGCTCCCCGAGGGCTTTGAATGTCCTATATGCAAGCACGGTGCTGCTGATTTCGAGAAGGTATCAGGCGGCAGTGTCCCCGTAGGCAGGACTGCTGACGGTCAGATCATATGGAGATGTACGGTTTGCGGCTATGAGTATATCGGTGATGAGCTCCCCGATGATTTTGAATGTCCTATATGCAGCGTTGGCAAGGATCAGTTCGAGCTGATAAACCGCGATGTTGAGGACGTGCCGAATGCTGTGAACAAGTACGCGGGCACAAAGACGGAAAAGAACCTGCTTGAGGCGTTTGCAGGCGAATCTCAGGCGAGAAATAAATATACCTACTATGCATCTGTTGCCAGAAAGAACGGCTATGAGCAGATAGCTGCGCTGTTCCTACAGACTGCCGAGAACGAAAAGGAACACGCGAAGCTATGGTTCAAGGCTCTGGGCGGTATCGGTACGACCTCCGAGAATCTGCTCCATGCGGCTGAGGGCGAGAACTTCGAGTGGACGGATATGTATGAGAGAATGGCAAGAGAGGCTGAGGAAGAGGGCTTCTACAGCATCGCTGCTCAGTTCCGCGGCGTGGCAGCTATCGAAAAGCACCATGAGGAGCGCTACCGTGCTCTGCTGCATAATGTCGAGGCAATGGAGGTCTTCAAAAAGAGCGGCGTAACTATGTGGGAATGCCGCAACTGCGGTCATATCGTCATCGGTACGGAAGCACCGCAGGTATGTCCTGTATGCCACCACCCGCAGAGCTATTTTGAGGTGCGCAGGGAAAATTATTGATATATCGGTAACAGACCTGCACAGGTTGATGCCGCAAAGGAGATAAATGTAGTATGATAGTATATTTTTCAGCTACGGGAAACAGTAAATACGCAGCGGAAAGGATAGCTGCTGCTATAAATGACAGAGCGATATCTATTGAGGACGACTGCTATGATATCGTTCTCGGAGATGGAGAATGTCTCGGTATAGTTATGCCGACACACTTCTGGGCTCTGCCTGTTCCGATGAAGGATTATCTGCAAAAGATGAAGCTCCACAGACAGGGCAGACACTATATATTTACTGTATCGACTTACGGCACGACAGCCGGATGCAGCGGCGAGGAGGCAAGACACCTCCTGAGAGACAACAATATAAGGCTGAGTGCGGCTTTTCAGATAAAAATGCCCGATAACTGGACTGTTGCCTTTGACCTGTCCGACAAGAAAAAAGTCGAAGAGCAGAACAGAAAGGCTGAAAAGAATATCGACAGGGTCATCGCCATGATCCTTGACAGAAAAAAGGGGAACTTTACTCACCTGAGGACACCTTATATGGTTTACCCTATCACTTCAAAGCTCTTTGACAAGGTAAGAGTCACGAAGAATCTCACTGTTGAGGACAGCTGTATCGGCTGCGGACTTTGTGCGCAGAAATGTCCTGTCAGGGCGATAGAGATACAGAACGGAAAGCCTGTATGGGTGAAGGAGCGCTGTGCGCTTTGCTTCCGATGTCTGCATCACTGCCCGAAGTTCGCAATACAGTTTGGAAACGGTGCAACAAAGAAACACGGTCAGTACACAAATCCTAACGTTAAGATATGAATAAAGACAAACTGAAGATATTTGACCGCGACATGATGAAATGCCTTGCGCTGTTCATCATGTTCTGGGGCCATCTTATAGGCTGGGTCACACTCTACAAACACGGAGATATCAAAGCTTACTATTCGCTGCCAATGTGGGAATACGTGCTGATATACACATCTCTTTTCTGTCCGCCTGTGATGTTCTTTTTTGTGGCAGACGGCTACAAGTACACCCGTGACCGTAAGAAATACGCGAAAAGACTGTTCATATTCGCCTGTATAACACAGCCCTTCGACTGGCTGCTGCTGCACAAGTTGTTCGGTTGGTGGAGTTCAAACGTTATATTCACGCTTTTTTTCGGACTGCTGGCAATAATGGCGTGGGAGAGCAGATATAAGCTCTGGCAGAGGATAGTTCTTGTCATACTTTGCTGCGGAGCTACAGTGCTTATACAGTCGGACTGGATCGTTTTCGGAGTGCTTTTCATACTGTTCCTGCATATTTTCCGCGATAAGCCGAAGCATAGGTTCATAGCTTACATGAGCCTTACGGTGCTGTATTTTCTGCCGAATCTGTTCAGTCTGGGAGAAGTCCCCACAGACAGGCTGCTGATACAGATAGCGGTCATGATGCTGATGTTCGTGCTGGCGTATCTGTGCATGACGGTGTTTTACAACGGCAGGAAGGGAAAGTATCCGACTTTTGCGAAGTGGTTTTTCTACGGATTTTATCCGCTCCACTATCTGATAATATGGATAGTTGCTATTAATTCTTAATAAAAATGAAAGGCACTCATTGTGAGTGCCTTTTTTAGTTCTTAGCCGTCAGCCTGTTTAAGCCTTTAGCTGTTAGCCAATGTGACGCCTTCGGCGAATAATTTAAATAATGTGAGCGTAAGCGAACACAATCGGCTAAGGGCTAACAGCTAAGGGCTGCCCAAGGCAGCTCACTGCTTACTGAATATCACTTGCTTAACAGCAGTTTTCTGAGTGCAACGAGGTCGAATACATTAATACTTCCGTCGCCGTTGACATCGCCGTTCTCAGGAGCTGTCAGCTTTCCTGAGCCGAGGAGGTATTTCTGGAGCATTACGAGATCAGCAACGCTAACATCTCCGTCGTTGTTGACATCGCCGATGCCTGTTGAAGCTGCGCCGTAGACTGCAATCTCAGCTACATTGCACAGGTAAACATCGTCAGTGCTGAGCGGACTTGTGGGAGCTCCCGTAGGAACTTCATAGCGTACATACCGCGCCTGCAAATTATCAAACTCTTCCGTGAAGTTCATCTTGAATAAAGGCTTATTTTCAACGGTATAGACCTTCGTCCAGTTTGTACCGTCAGGGGAAACGCTGAAAAATCCGCCTATCATACGTGCTTCGTAGCCGCTTCTCGGACAGTATGCGATGTTGCCGATCGTGCATACCTTACCGAGGTCGAGCTGAACATATCCGCCCTCAAGTCCGTCGAAGAAGGTGCTGCTGCTGCCGTCGTAAGCTTTTTCAAAGGTAGTTGAAGCGGTGTCCTTCCATGAGCTGCTGCCCTTGCCCGAAACGACTTCGAGCTTGCTGTATTTTTGCGGAGTGCTCTGGCTGTGAGGAGTTCCGAAAAGCGCTATCTCGGCGATATTTGCGCAGTATGAGCTGTCCTTATTGTACTCATTCTTAGGAGCGCCTGTAGGAACTTCATAGCGGATATAACGTGCTGTTGTATCGCCTGAGAAAGATGTGATGTAGTGCATACCCGAGGTGGGCTTACCGTTTACGGTATAGAGCGTTGACCAGTTCTGACCGTCGGTGGAGATAAGGAACCTTCCATCGACCATACGGTATTCGTAGCCGCTTCTGGGAGCGTATCCAAGAGCTGAGATGTCGTATTCTTCGTCAAGGTCAGCCTGTACCCAGCCGTCGGCAACACCGTCGAAGAATGTTCCTGTACTGCCGTCAAAAGCCTTGTGGTAAGAAGTGGAGGAGTCGCTCTTCCACGAATCGGAGCCGCTGAGCTTAGCAGTGGAGAGGTCGATCTTGTCGGTAAGAGCTGTTCCGCCCTTAACGCCGTTGATTATGTAAGTGGTAACGGACTGCTTTGCAAGAGTTGCAGAAAGAGCGCCGCCTGAAACAGATATATTTCCAACGTCCTTCCAGTTCTCGGAATTGCTTGTTCGTATCACCTGAGCGCTTTTGCCCACAGAACTGAAACCTGAAAGGTCGAATGTGAGCTGCTTGTCGGACGAGCCTTCATTTGTTGCAACGATGACCAGTCTGCCGCCCTTTTCGTCAAATGCGGCAACGCAGTTGTTGCTGCACTTGAGCATGGTCATGCCGGGACGGATATAGCGTGAGAACTGTCCCATTGAGTAGTATTTCTTGGTAAGGATGATCTTGTTGTTGTCATGGTCGGCAACTGCAAGACCCCAGTAGCCGCCCTGAGTATTGACCATACCTTTGTCCTTGTTGCCGTTCATGCCGACAGACGAGATATGGTTGTCGATGACCTGCCAGAGTATCCATGCTGATGAATTAAGTTCGTTGAGGTCAACGGTTATTCGGTTTGCGAGCCAAAGACCTGCGCCCATTTCGCCTGCACTGTTGCCTGACACAGCACCGCCGTCAACTTCGCTCATCCAGAGGTTCCTGCCTGCGCTTACAGCTGTATTTTTCAGCTCTGCACGCTGACTTCCGCCGTATGTATGAGTGTCTATGCGACCTATGAGTGCCTTTGTATCGGCAGACATCTTGTTCCATGAGCTTATCTGCGTATCTATGACAGACTCGTCGTTGGCGCTGATAATGATATCGTTCAGACCACGCTTTTTCAGTGACTTGGCAAGTTCCTGATAGATCTTGTCCATGGAAGCTCCCTGATCGAAGTGGCAGCCCTCCTGCTTGTTGCTGTAAGCTCCCCAGTAGTTGGTATAAGGCTCATTCATCGGGGTAATACTCTGTACGTGTATGCCCCATTCGTTTTCATAGTGAGCTGTTACCTCTGCGAGGTATTCGGCAAAGTCGGTATACTTGTCGTCGCGGAGATTATTCTTGCCCGAGTCGATAGCACCGGAGCTGCAACCGCTGTTGGTCATATAGTACGGGGGCGAGTTGGAGAACATCTCCACGATCATATCATCGCCTGCTGCCTTTATACATCTTCGGAGCACATTTCGCTGGTTGTAGTCGGCATTCCAGTCGTATGTAACAATGCCGTTGTTATATTTTGTATAACCCGGCATATTTGAGTCGGTACGTGTTATATGAGTATGGGACGGATCGTCACCGCCGCCGATGTTGAAGCGGGCGATATTAAGTCCCAGACCGTCGGTGCTGAAAAAGGTGTCAGCAGCCTGCTGAGCGAGGGTATCGGAATAGCCCACGCGGTTAGCCCACCAGCAGAGTGAAGTGCCCCAACCCTCGAATTTTCCGCCGTTTATCTCGTATACATCATATGGCGATACCGTAACTATAGTTGCCGCGAAAGAGTCATCTTTCGGCATGACGCTGAATACAGCGGCAAACACGGTGAGAGCAGCTGCTGCCGAGCATATACGTTTTAAAAGTTTCATAGCAATTCTCCTTTTATAATATATTTGAGAGGTTTTTATTATATTATACAACATGTTTTATAAGATGTAAATATAAATTATGAGGAATATAGTAAAATAATGCAGCAATATTTTTTTACTTTGACATTTTGCCGTCGGAAAAAGTTGCGCGTTACTCCGCCGATTTGCTTTATTATAGAGTTTATGATATAATCATAATGCAAGATTAATTGCTGAAACTTTTACTATGGAAAGGATAATTATGAGCGCTTACGTTGAATTTAAAAATGTTAAAAAGACATATAAGACGGGCGAGGTGGAGATACACGCCCTGACCGACGTAAATTTCGAGATAAACAAGGGAGAGTTCTGCGTTATCGTGGGAGCTTCAGGAGCAGGCAAGACGACTATCCTCAATATTCTCGGCGGCATGGATACCCTCACTTCTGGCAGCGTATTCCTTGACGGCACGGAGATATCTGCTCTTAACAAGAAAAAGCTCACTGCGTACAGACGGTATGATGTGGGCTTCGTATTTCAGTTCTACAACCTTGTACAGAACCTGACAGCTCTTGAGAATGTGGAGCTTGCTGCACAGATATGCCGTGATCCTCTTGATGCGGAGACTGTACTGAAGCAGGTAGGGCTGTCCGAACGTACAAAGAATTTCCCTGCACAGCTTTCGGGCGGCGAGCAGCAGCGTGTAGCCATTGCCCGTGCCCTTGCAAAGAACCCGAAGCTTCTGCTCTGCGATGAGCCTACAGGAGCTCTGGACTATGAAACTGGCAAGGCTGTACTCAGACTGTTGCAGGACACCTGCCGCAAGAACGGCATGACAGTGGTGGTCATAACACATAATCAGGCGATAACTCCCATGGCTGACCGCATAATCACAGTCAGGAACGGAACGGTATCAAAGGTGAAAATGAACGACAATATCGTTGATATTGCGGATATAGAGTGGTGACGCTATGGGATCAGCTGTAAGAAAAACTGCGCTGCGTGAGATACGCGGCACATTCGGAAGATTTTTTGCCATAATGGCGATAATCGCACTTGGTGTCGGATTTTTCACCGGAGTAAGGATAACCACTCCTGCAATGGTGAACACTGTGAACAGCTTCTTCAGCGAGAAGCAGCTCTATGACTACAGGCTGCTGTCCACATTCGGCTGGAATGAGGAGGATATTGAGGACTTCCGCAGCCGTCCCGATGTGCGGTACGCAGAGGGAGCGTATTCCCTTGATGTTCTCACTGAGGGCAACTACCAGTACGTACTGCGCACACATTCTCTCACGGAAAATGTAAACGGTTTAAGACTCATTGAGGGCAGAATGCCGCAGTCACCTGATGAATGCCTGTCGGACAGCAAAAAATTTGAGATCGGCAAGGTTTTCGTAGTCTCCGATGAGAACTCGGAAAGGGTGAAGAACGCTCTTCCGAACAGGAAGTATACAGTGGTGGGAACAGTGGATTCTTCGCTGTATATCAACTTTGAGAGAGGCACGTCATCTGTCGGTAACGGTTCGGTCGATGCTTTTGTATATCTCCCGAAGGAAGCCTACGACCTTGATGTATATACGGAAGCATATGTCCGTTTCGATCAGGATCATACGATATATTCTGATGAGTACGATAATTATATGGACGGCAGGGAAGAACAGTGGAAGGAAATTGCACAGTCCCGTGCCGATATGAGGTTCGATGAGCTATACAGTGAAGCCGAGAGCAAGCTTGCGGACAGCAGGAACGAGTTTGAACAGAAGCGCAGCGACGGACAGCAGGAGCTGGACGATGCAAAGGCAGAGCTGGACAGCGCGGAAAATACCCTTGCCGAGCAGCTCGCTCAGCTGGAGCAGATAAGGGATATAGCTCCGCAGCAGTATGCCGAGGGTATGGAGCAGTATAATTCGGCTTATGCCGATTATGAAAGCGGACTTGCCGAATATGAGAGCTCCCGTGCTGATTTTGAGCAGCAGATCGCTGATGCTCAAAATGAGCTCAGCGACGGCGAAAAGCAGCTTGCGGAT
>CACZEJ010000080.1 GCA_902780115.1 Ruminococcus flavefaciens
GTTTTTTAATTCACCCTTTGCGAGGCGCTTTGAGGCTATTTGTGGGGCTTTGCCCCACACCCTACCAAAGGCGCTGCCTCTGGACTCTGCCAAAGGAACTCAGTCCCTTTGGAATCCCGTTATTATTTAAAGCCAACTTTTTTCGACGATCTACATGACTGCTTCGGCAGTCCTTTTTTTATGCCCTCGCTCCGTCAGAACACACAAAAAAGCCGCTTCCAATTGTGCAGGTATACAAAGGCAAAAATTATTTTTCTGAAATTCAAGGCTTTTACCTTGAATTCTGCCCCATTACGTACCGCTTATGAACGGCGATCACGTTCAAGCACGAAAGGAGGTCATACTTTCTTGAAACGAAACACTAAATCAACGCTGAATCAATTCTGCTGCAATTATGTATTGCTGGGCAGCGTTGAGGAGGCTGCGGTCAAAGCAGGTTGCCCCCGCGAAAATGCACTGTCGGACGGTGTAAATATGCTGAAAAGCCGCAAGTGCCAACAGCTCATAGGTCAGCTGAGAGCGCTGCTGTCAGACAGCGGGAATATTGCATCGGGACTGAACAGACTTGCGTTCGGAAGCTGCTCCGATGCGGTATATCTTCTTTTCTCGGACGAGCTTCCGCCTGCTGATGTCATCGGGAAGCTTGATCTTTTCAACGTTTCTGAAATTAAACGTGTGAAAGGCGGCGGTGTGGAGATCAAATTCTTCGACAGGCTCAAAGCACTGGAAAAGCTGTTCGAGCTGGAAAACGCCCTCTCTGACCAGAGCAAAGCGGACAGCCTGATAAGAGCACTTTCCGCAGACGGGGAGCGTGAGGACTTTGACGATAACTGAATACTCACCAAAACAGCTCCTCACCATGAAATGGTGGAATATGCGGCGCTACGGCGACCGCGACGCTATCATATGCGACGGCGCTGTACGAAGCGGCAAAACTCTTTCCATGTCTCTGGGCTTCATATTCTGGGCAAGCCGCTGCTTTGACGGCGGTTCATTCGCAATGTGCGGCAAGACTATCACTTCACTGCGGCGAAATGTCGTAACACCGCTGCTTCCGCTTCTCAGGGAGCACGGACTTGCCGTTAATGAAAAGGTCAGCCAGAACTACTTCGACATAACACTTCGCGGCTGTACCAACAGGGTTTATCTTTTCGGCGGCAAGGACGAAAGCTCCGCCGCTCTGATACAGGGCATGACGCTCTCGGGAGTATTCTTCGATGAAGTTGTTCTCATGCCGCGTTCCTTCGTGGAACAGGCTCTGGCAAGATGCTCTGTGAATGGCTCGAAAATGTGGTTCAACTGCAACCCCGACAATCCAGCACACTGGTTCTATACCGAGTGGATAAAGCAGCTCAAAAAGAAAAACGCCCTGTATCTCCATTTTACTATGGACGACAATCCTGCTCTTTCTAAAAGTGTCCGCGAACGCTATAAGCGTATGTACTCGGGAGTTTTCTATGACCGCTTCGTTCTCGGCAGGTGGACTGCTTCTCAGGGTGTGGTATATCCCATGTTCAGCGAAAAGGAGCACGTTTTCAGCGGCGATATCGACTGCGAGAGATACGTTATCTCCTGCGATTACGGTACGGTAAATCCGTCCTCGTTCGGGCTGTGGGGGCTCAATAACGGCATATGGTACAGACTGCGCGAATACTACTACGATTCACGCAGAGAAGGCAGCTCACGCACCGATGAGGAGCACTATGCTGCTCTTGAGGAGCTTGCAGGCGGCAGAAACATCACTAAGGTCATCGTCGATCCGTCCGCGGCAAGCTTCATAGAGTGCATACGCCGACACGGACGTTTCCGCACAGTAAAAGCGGATAACGACGTTGTATCGGGAATAAGACAGGTATCTACAGCCCTGAAGGAGGGCAGGCTCAGGATACATGACTCATGCAGGGATATACTCCGCGAATTTCAGCTCTACAGCTGGAACGAAAAGACAGGTGCGGACGCTCCGATAAAGGAAAACGATCACGCAATGGACGATATGCGCTACTTTGTGGCGGATATGTTCAACTCTCAGGGCGGCAGCGATCTCATAGCGCTTTCCGTCGCAAGATGATCCCCGTTCAATACTACCAAAGGAGGTTCTATGAAGCTTTTCCAAAAGAAAAAAGCCGCGAAAGCAGCTCCCGAGCTTGTGAGTACTCAGCGCTTCGGCTGTGACAGCTTTTCACTGCCGTCAGCCATTCAGCCATACGAAAAAGAGCTCTATGACAGGCTGCGCTATGCAGTTCCTATCATCGACGCTGCTATCATGAAGATAATCAGGCTCACAGGCGGTTTCAGAGTAATATGCTCTGACGAGAGCTGTCAGCAGGAGCTCAGCAGCTTCCTCGAAAATGTCCCCGTAGGTCTTACAGGTCGTTCTATAGGCTGTTTTACGGATAATTTTCTCGACAGTCTCCTCACCTACGGAAGTGCTGTGGGCGAGATCGTCACAGACAGAGAACAGCTCCGCATTGCAGGACTGTGGAACGGCGACGTTTCACGAATACGCATAACCCCCGGAGCTGATCCATTCAGCAGGAATTATTCCCTTATTACCGACAAAGGAAGCTCCGCAAAGCTCACACACCCCGAAAATATACTCTTCACATCTCTTACAGGCGGTCATTCGCTTCTCCGCGGACTTCCGTCACTCAGCGGTATCCTTATGAGGATATACGACTGCATCGGTCAGAACTTCGACCGCGCAGGAAACGTCCGCTATGCAGTGACATACAAGCCGCAGGGCGAAGCAGGCGACCTTATGTATTCCCGCGAAAGAGCACAGCAGATAGCCCGCGAATGGGCTGACGGAATGAACTCGGCTAAGTACGGACAGGTAAAGGACTTCGTTGCGGTGGGCGACGTTGATATTAAGGTCATCGGAGCTGAAAACAAGCTTTTCGATACCAATGTGCCCGTAAGGCAGCTCCTCGAACAGCTCATCGCAAAGCTCTCCATACCGCCGTTCCTGCTGGGGCTCTCGTGGAGCTCCACGGAGCGTATGTCCTCTCAGCAGGCTGATATACTCACCTCTGAGCTGGAATACTACCGCAGACTGCTCACACCCGTTATATGCGACGTGGGCAACGCTTATCTTGCTTCCATAGGCTCGGAAGCGACCTGCTCGGTAGAGTGGGACAACATCAATCTACAGGACGAAACAGCTCTTGCAGAAGCAAGGCTGAAAAACGCACAGGCGCACGAAATAGAACTGCGCCTTGAAAAAGAATATTCTTAACGGAGGAAAATGTATGTATAACGATATCAAACTTGAAAAGGGACTCTATAATCTCAGCGGAAAGTCATTCACTGCTGCTCTTGAAGAGCTCGACCCTACATCTGCTTACACAGGCACTCCCCTCGAAAAGCTGGACGCTTTCGAGAGACAGCTCAAACGCTTCAATATCAGGATAAACGGTCAGGACTGCGACTGTGTTGAGAAGTTCTTCTCGACTACGGAAACAGCCGTGCTTTTCCCTGAATTCGTCACAAGATGCATCAGAAATGGCTTCGACGAGACCGTCCTCAATTCCATCTGCGCTGCCAAGACTGTATGTTCAAGCAGCCAGTACCTCGGCTGTGTGCTCGATGATACTACTGTTGCATATGCACCTACCGAGGAAGCCGCTAAGCTCCCTGAGGCAACTGTCAGAGAAGGCTCAACAGCCACTGTGCTCTCAAAGTTCGGCAGACTTATCAGCGCTTCATACGAAGCTGTCCGCAAGCAGAGACTTGACGTTTTCGGCGTAATGCTCAGAAGTGTGGGCGTAAGACTTGCAGTGACCGTGGTCAAGGAGGCTGTTGACGTACTTGCTGACAGCATTACTCCTATCACGGCAGCTTCTCTCACATATGACGCACTTGCAGCTCTCTACGGCGAGTTCGACTGCTTCGACATGACAACTGTTATCACCTCTCCTGAGCTTGCTTCAAAGATCGCCGCTATGGAGCAGCTCAAAGACTGCTCGGCAAATTCAGACGGTAAGCTTATCCTCCCATTCGGCTCTGAGCTTATCAAGACATCGGCTGCCGATGATGATACGATCATTGGTATCGACCGTAATTTTGCTCTCGAATTCATCACAAGCACTGACCTTGTAATGGAGACTGACAAGCTCATCGACCGTCAGCTTGACCAGATGACAGTGTCCATCACCTGCGGCTTCAGAAGGATAACTTCCGATGCTGTAAAGGTGCTCACTATCACTTCGGGAACTTGAGTCGTGTGTTGAACCCATGAACGGGATTCCAAAGGGACTGTGTTCCTTTGATCAGGTCAAGGGCTGACAGCCCTTGTGGGGTGTGGGGCAAGCTTAACAAGCCCGTCCCCTCTGTCGCTACGCGACATCTCCCCGCCCTGCGGGGAGTAACCCCGCAGTTACAAAGCGCTCCGCAAGGGTGAATTCCGAAAACAATCCAGTAAAACAACGGAACGCCGAGGGCGGCGTTCCCTACAATAATAATGTTCGGGGCGATGTGGGCATCGCCCCCCTACAATTAACACGAAAGGAGCTACTAATGGACAAATCTATTCTCGATAAGATCAATAAATTCACGCGGAGAAAGCTTTCCGAGGACGAGGTCTACGTGTTCTCGGTGATCCTCTGCGATAACGACATCGACCGCGACTGCGAACGCTTCTCGGACAATGCCCTCGAAGCCCTTAAATCAAGCTTTATCGGCAGGACAGGCATCTTCGACCACAATGTCTCCTCACTGAATCAGAACGCCCGTATCTTCGACACCGAACTCGTCACAGATGATTCAAGGCAGACTAAATACGGCTCTCCTTACAAGTACCTCAAAGCCAGCGCCTACATGGTACGAACCGACGAAAACAAAAACCTCATCGCCGAGATCGACGGCGGCATCAAAAAAGAAGTGAGCATCTCCTGCTCTGCTGCAAAACGTATCTGCTCGGTCTGCGGTAACGACAAGAATACATCTTCTTGCAGCCATGTCAAGGGCAAATACTACAACGGAATCCTTTGCCACACTATCCTCGACGATATCACCGACGCCTATGAGTGGAGCTTCGTGGCTGTCCCTGCTCAGGTCAACGCAGGTGTGACCAAGAAATACAGCGAATCCGATACCCTTAAAGCTCGGGCTGATACTCCCGTTACCGCCGCAGATGAGGAGCTGCGCCGCGATATACGCAGACTTGCTTACTTTGTCGGCGGAAGAAATGCTGCGGATATAGCTTCACTTTCCGCCGCAGCCCTCGGAACAGAACAGCTCATAAGACTGAAAAAGTCCTTCGAGGCTCAGTGCGGACAAAACGGCATTTCTGTACAGCTCGACTGCTCAGACGCTCATGACGACTTTACATCTGATTTTTCAACGAAGTAAGGAGGAACTTTCTTATGGACGTACAGGAAATAACCGACCTCTTTGAGCTGCTTACGGGCGAACAGAACGGTCAGACCTACTATAACTTCATAAACCTGTCTATGTATGAGGTCAGTGTAATGCTGAGATCTCAGGAATGCAGCACAGATTACAGACTGAATTTTCTCTGCGCTGCCATAGCCTTCTACAGGGTACAGCAGATGCTCGCCGCGCGTGAACGCGCTGCCGTGACTTACGCGGGAAAAATGCTGAAGGAATCACAGAATACAGCTTACGAATACTCAAAACTGCTGCTGAGAGACTATTTGCAGATATGCAATGATCTGCTCAAATGTCAGAACTTCGTGTTCAGCAGCTTTTCAGGAGAGGAGGACATCACCTGATGTTTACGGATATCATCAACGGAATCATCAACAACCTCAGAACTCACGGTGTAACACCTGTCTACAGCGCTTTTGACGCTGTAGATACTGCAAATAAGAGCAAAGAGATCTCTACTATCGTCGGTATCGGCGCTTTTTCATGCGAAAAGCCGATATACTCACAGTATTCCATCTATTTCCCGTTCAAAGCGGAGATAGATGTAAAAATTACCGCTTCCGAAAAATACTCCCTTGCACAGATATACAGCTACTACGACGAAAAGCTGGAACCTGTCATCTCCGATATGTCGGGTCTGACCTGCGTTCTCTCGGGGCTCAGTGCCAAGTTCGATACCAATATCCAGCGGCTCGTCCTCAATATTCGGCTCGACGCAAACGGCATATCAAAATTTGAAAGGAGCTCCCCATGAGCACGACCTCTCTTACAAAACGTGAACCCGTCCCCGTCACTATCAGCGGCATCACCCTGTACTGCGAAAGCTTCAAGGCTTCCGCAGTACGCGATATCAGCGAAAGTTCCACCGTTATCGGCGGCACGGTCATCACTAACAACTCGTCACGCAGCACAAAGCTTATATTCTCAGGCAGAATATGCACGGAGAATACTCCTGCCGATTTCATTTTCAACTTCAATGCCCTCGTTCACTCAGCATCAGCCTTCACTGTCTCTTATATGGGACTTGATTTCAACAACTGCCGTATGCTGTCCTATTCTTTCAGCGATAAGGGCGAAACATGGTCAGATGCTGCGGTAACTCTCGTAACCGCCGATACTATCACAAGGAGTGCTTCAACATGACTGCTGTACTCACAGTAAAAACTGCATCAGGAACTGTCATCGCAGAGGAAAATATACTCTCTTTCAGCTTCACAAAGGACATATATACCCCCTATACTTCCTTGTCAGCCAGGATACGCGCCGATAACAGCTCCTTCGATAACGCCGCAGAGGTCCAGCTGTCCATCGACGGTCATATGATACACCACGGTCTCATTGACGACCTGAAATGGGAAAGAATAAGCGGCACAGACTTCCTGTATGTGCGTTCTCGCGGCTTCTCATCTCTGCTCACCCAGAACCAGATAGAACCCGGGCTGCAAATGAACGTCTCGTTCAATATGCTCATGGAGGATTTCTATACCCTGCCATACGTCACCCACGAAAACAACTCCGATAACAGCAGCTATATCTACGTCAGACCCAATACCTCCATGTGGGACGCTGCCGCTAATCTCGCATACAAGCTCCTCGGCACTTATCCCTATATCCGCGGCACCAATACCGTTATGATAAGCCCTTTCCCTACACCCGAAAGCTTCGACCTGAGCAGCGTCCCTCTGCTTTCCTCAGGCTCGGAAATATCGGGCATACACCTCGCAAGCCATTACCATATGGCTGATATCAACGGTAACTACGGCACTTTCGAGCTGAGCGACCAGGACGTTATCAATATGAAGATCATTCGCCACAAGTTCTTCGACCTCGATATGCGCTTCCTCTACGCTCCGCAGCAGGCTCTCACTTTCCGCGATAAATTCGACTTCCGCGGCTGCAAAAAGACCTTCTGCTCCTACAGCGGCTACCTCGGCGAGGATATTTACGACCTCGTGTCCTTCGGAGCTGTTTCCGCAGCTCCTATAGGCTCGGTCTCAATTACGGGCAGCAGCAAGGGCATTTTCACCGAAATAGGCGTGTATACGGATAAATTCCCGCATACTCTCTGATCCTTACATACAAAAAGGGACGGTTTGACCGTCCCTCAGTCTGTCAATAAACTCCAATTTCATTAGGGAACGCCTTCTCTTGCAAGGCGTTCCCTCTTAAAAAACAGTCCACCGGACTGTTTTTTAATTCACCCT
>CACZEJ010000081.1 GCA_902780115.1 Ruminococcus flavefaciens
GAAAGCAGGAATGCGCCCATGGAAGCAGCCATACCGATACATATAGTCGAAACATCGCACTTGATATAGTTCATTGTATCGTATATTGCCATACCTGCTGTAACAGAGCCGCCCGGGCTGTTAATATATAATGAGATATCCTTTTCGGAATCCTGGCTTTCAAGGTAAAGGAGCTGGGCAACTACTACACTTGCTGTTGCATCATTTACCTGATCTGAAAGCATGATGATTCTGTCATTGAGCAGACGTGAGTATATATCGTATGATCTTTCTCCTCTGCTGGTCTGTTCAACGACGTAAGGTACTAATACGCTCATAATTCATCGTCCTTTCTTTAAAAACAGTTGTCCCACAAAAAAGCTGCGGGACAACATTAATTCTATGATTATTTGTCGAATAAGGGATTATTCAGCCTTTTCCTCAGCAACAGTGTTGTCAACAACAGCATTTTCCTTAACGAGCTCTACAGCCTTCTGAACTCTGAGGTCTGTTGTGTACTCGCTAACAGGGATAAATCTCTTTACTGTCTCAACGTCGATGTTGTTAGCAGCAGCGATCTCGCCAAGGCTGTTGTTGAGGTCTTCCTCTGTAACCTCGATATTTTCGAGATCAGCGATCTTCTCGAGAGCGAGTCTGAGCTTAACTTCGTTAACAGCTCTGTCTCTGTAAGTCTCTCTGAAGGAATCCTCGTCCATACCTGTGTACTGGAAGTAAAGCTTGAGATCCATGCCCTGAGACTTGAGCTGCTGCTCGAAAGACCTCATAAGAGCGTCGATTCTCTGCTCATACATACAATTTGGGATAGGACAATCAACCTTCTCGATAAGAGCGTTCATAACAGCGTTCTCAAAACCGGACTCAGCCTGCTGAACAGCAGCCTCTTCAAGCTTAGTCTTGATATCGTCCTTGTACTCAGCAACTGTCTCGAACTCTGTTGCGTCCTTTACGAGATCATCGTTGATCTCAGGGAGCTCTTCATAGCTGATAGCCTTGAGCTTGCACTTGAATGTAGCGTCCTTGCCTGCATAGTCAGCCATCTGATAATCCTCAGGGAACTTAACGTTTACGTCGAACTCGTCGCCGATGTTGTGACCAACGATCTGATCCTCAAAGCCGGGGATAAACTGACCGCTGCCAAGACGAAGAGGGTGATCCTCGCCCTTGCCGCCTTCAAATGCCTCGTCGCCGAAGAAGCCTTCAAAGTCGATGATAACTTCATCGTCGAGCTGAGCAGCTCTGTCTTCAACAGAAACTATACGAGCGTTCTTCTTTCTGATAATGTCGATCTGCTTGTCGATATCCTCGTCAGTGATCTCCTTAACTTTCTTAGGAGCCTTGATGCCCTTATAATCAGTGATCTCGATCTCAGGCTTTGTAACGCAGATAGCCTTGAGCTCAACGCCCTCAGCCTTATCAATGGAAGTGATCTCAACGTTTGGTCTGTCAACAAGAACAAGACCTGTCTCATTTACAGCAGCGTCGATCTCAGGTCCGAGGAGAGAATTGATAGCGCCCTCATAGAATGCGCCCTCACCGAACTCTCTCTCAGCGAGCTTACGGGAAACCTTGCCCTTTCTGAAGCCCTTGATCTGGATGTTCTTCTTCTGGCGCTGATATTCTCTTTCTACAGCTGCCTCAAATGCAGCAGCATCAATAGAAATAACCAGCTCTGTAGTATTCACATCTGTTTTGTTTGATGATTTTAAACTCATTTTAATACGTCCTCCAATATTTATATAACATACTTGGTATATTATACCACATTTAAGAATTTTTTTCTACTGATTTTCCACACTTCTGTGCAATGCACAATTTACAGAACTTTTTCAGGGATAAATTGTAGATAATCACCTGCTATCAAGTGGAAATTAACATCATCATATGTATTAGTAACACATAATTCGTGAGCCGAACGGCCGTGAATATGTCCGTAATAGCAGTCACGTATCTTATAGCGGTAAAGGATCTCCAGTATGTCGTAATTAAAGTTTGCGGCGAAAATAGGCGGATAATGCAGGAAAACGATCGGTATAAGGTTTTCTGCAAGTGCGGACTTTATTGAAGTTTCAAGACGCTGGACTTCTCTTCTGAGCACCTTTTCGTCCTGAGTTTCACCCGGCATATTTACCCAGCCGCGGGTGCCGCATATGCCGTATTCACCGTATTTATAGTGGTTGTTATGCAATATTTTTATTGAATCGCAGCCTTCCGCAGCAAGAAAATCCTCCATTTTCTTCATAGTTGTCCACCAATAATCGTGGTTTCCTTTTATGATGATCTTCTTTCCCGGGAGCCTTTCAATAAAATGGAAATCGGGAGCAGCTTCCGCAAGAGACATTCCCCATGAGATATCTCCCGGAAGCACTACCGTATCATTATCTTTTATAAGCTCAAGCCAGTGCTTTTCGATCCGCTCCTGATAATCATGCCAGCCAGAAAAGATACTCATGGTCTTTTCGGGATTTCCCTGACACAGGTGCAGATCAGCAAGTACGAACAAGCTCATGCTCACACACTCAGTGTTCTGAGCACATAATCCTTCTGCTCTGTCTTGTCGATTACGTCATTGAAGCGCTCAGGCTTGTTTTTAAGGTCTGCAAGAGCTGCTGGAACAGGAATATCGGAAAATTCAGCGATCTTGTCAACCTTGTCGTATTCGTCAATATCAGACTTTTTGCCTTCAAGGGCTTCGAGAACTGCAGCACTGAACTTGTACGGGCTTGCAGTTGAAGCGATGACGGTCTTGGTTGTATCGCCTGTTGTTTCCTTGTAGTCCTTGTAAACCTTTACAGCAACAGCTGTGTGTGTATCACAGGTGTAGGAATACTTCTCATAGATCGAGTGAATTGTAGCCTTTGTCTGGCTGTCGTCACAGAATCCTGCTGAGAATTCTTCCTTGAGCTTAGCCTTTACATCATCGCTTACCTCATATCTTCCCTCAGATGAAAGCTTTCCGAACCACTCACGGATAAGAGCATCGTTCTTGTCAGTCATGAGGTAGAGAAGTCTTTCGAGGTTGCTTGAAATGAGGATATCCATTGAAGGCGAAACAGTTGCATAGAACTGTCTGTTTCTGTCGTAGATACCTGTATTGATGAAGTCAGTGAGCACGTTGTTGATGTTTGAAGCACATATGAGCTTGTTTACAGGGATTCCCATGTGCTTAGCATAGTAAGCAGCAAGTATATTACCGAAGTTACCTGTCGGAACAACAATATTGATCTTGTCGCCCAGCGCTACTTCGCCGTCCTTAACCAGTTCAGCGTAAGCGGAGATATAGTAAACGATCTGAGGAACAAGTCTGCCCCAGTTGATAGAATTGGCACTTGAGAACATCATGCCCTTGTCGTCAAGAGCCTTCTTGACATCGTCGTTTGTGAATATAGCTTTAACGCCGTTCTGGCAGTCATCAAAGTTGCCCTTGATAGCGCATACTCCCACGTTTGAGCCTTCCTGTGTCTTCATCTGACGCTTCTGCATCGGGCTTACGCCGTCCTCAGGGTAGAATACAAGGATAGATGTACCCTCAACGTCCTTGAAGCCTTCGAGTGCAGCCTTACCTGTATCGCCTGAAGTTGCAACGAGAATAACGATCTTCTTGTCAAGTTTGATCTTCTTTGCAGATGTTGTAAGGAAGTAAGGAAGAATCTGAAGTGCCATGTCTTTGAATGCACAGGTTGGACCGTGCCAAAGCTCAAGCATATATGTTCCGTCAAAAAGATGAGCGATCTCAGCAATGCTTTCGGTCTCAAAATTTGCGGTGCTATAAGCATTGTCAGTACAATAATGTATTTCGGCATCAGTAAAGTCAGTGAGATACTTTGCGAATACATAAGCAGCTCTGTCAGCGTACTTCATATCACCGATAGCTTTTATCTCATCAAGAGTAAGCTGCGGAATGCTCTCCGGAACGAAAAGTCCGCCGTCAACTGAAATACCCTGAGTAATAGCTTCAGCGCTGTTTACTTTGACATCGCTGTTTCTTGTGCTGTTATAGAACATATTATCACCCTTTAAAATATGAAATTGTAGCCTGTTGTGTCATAGGCATTTAAAATATAATCAATGCTGAGCACCTTGCCTTCGGCGATGATGACTTGTGCGACATCGAATCGCGGCTGAAGCATATTCGGGTGCTTGCAGCAATAATCAGCAGCGGTCTTTATTATAAGACCTCGTTTGCGTTTGTTTACCGCTTCAAAGCCTGTTACCATGCTGTCAGGCTTGCGGGATTTTACTTCGACAAAGGCGATATAGTCGCCGTTCTCGGCAATAATATCAATTTCGCCGCCCTTTATGCGGTAATTCCTTGCTGTTATGGTATATCCTCTCTCGATAAGGTAGCTGCATACGCTTTCCTCACCGAGCTTTCCTGTTTCGCTGTTAGTCATAGAGTTTTTTCAGGAATGTCTTCCTGTGGACATCAGATATGCCGTATTCAGCAAGCTTTTCATAGTGCAGCTTTGTTCCGTAGCCCTTGTGCTGTGAGAAGCAGTACTGCGGATACTTTTCATCGAGAATGCGCATATATCGGTCTCTCGATACTTTTGCGAGCACGGAGGCTGCGGCGATGGAAGCTGAAATTGCATCACCGTGTATGACGTATCGGCTTTCGCAGTCAAGCTCAGGCAGACGGTTGCCGTCTATGAGAGCCAGATCGGGCTTTATGCCGAGCCCTTCCACAGCTCGTTTCATAGCGAGCATAGTTGCCTGAAGGATATTCAGTTGGTCGATTTCTTCGACGCTGGCTGTTGCTACGCAGTAAGCGTCAGCTTTTTCGATGATCTCGTCGTAGAGCAGCTCTCGCCGCTTCTCGGAGATCTTTTTGCTGTCATTAAGGTAATTTATAAGTGTACTGTCGTTGAGTATCACTGCGGCAGTATAAACGTCCCCTGCAAGAGGACCTCTGCCTGCTTCGTCAACTCCGCATATAACGGGATATTCCCTGCGAAGCTCGGTATCATGATCGAAAAGTTCCTGATGAAGGATTATTCTTGCCATTATTTCTCCCTCTGCTCCGGAGCTTCAAGCGTTATCCTGCCAAGCTTGCCGCTTCTGAACTCGTCAAGTACGGTTATGGCAGCACGTTCGGTATTGATCTCGCCGCCTGAAATCATCATGCCGCGCTTTCTTCCCACGTTTTCCAGCAGCTCAAGTCCTGTTTCTTCACCCGAAAGCTCTAATTTATAGCGTTCCCTGAGTGAATTCGGATAATTTTCTGCAAGATAATAGAGAAGTTTCATTGCAAGTGTCTCTATATCGAGGATATCGTCGCTGATGGCTCCTGTGAATGCAAGTCGTACAGCAACTTCCTGATCCTCGAATTTTGGCCAGAGTACTCCTGGCATATCGAGAAGCTCGGTATTATTGTCGAGCTTGACCCATTGTTTTGTACGTGTAACACCGGGTCTGTCCTCGACCTTAGCTCGCTTAGAGCCTGCTAACTTATTTATAAGCGATGATTTTCCCACATTAGGGATACCGACGATCATCAGTCTTATCGCCGCGCCTGCCATACCGTTCTGTGCTCTTTTTGCCATAAGTTCTTTCAGAACAGTATTTTTTAGCGCAGGAAGTATGGATTTCAGCCCTTTGCCTGACTTGCAGTCAACTGCAAGGGCTTCGCTGCCGTTTCTTCTGAAATAGTTTATCCATTTCTGAGTTGTTTTATCGTCGGCAAGATCGCTTTTATTGAGCAGCACAAGTCTCGGCTTGCCTTTTGTCATATGATCCATCTCGGGATTTCTGCTGCTCAGCGGAGCTCTTGCGTCAACGATTTCAACGACCGCATCTACCAGCGAGATATTGGCAGCAATGAGCCTTCTTGTTTTTGCCATATGCCCAGGAAACCACTGGATCTGCTTCATATCGGTATTATCCATAATTGCCTCCTGTAACTGATATGTGATTTATTGGATCGTCCTGTAATTCATCAGAAAAGCAGGAACTTGAAATTCTTGAACGGAGAGTATCTTAATACAGCTTTACCGTATATCTGATCCTTTTTGATGAGACCGATATCGGAAACACGGCTGTCAGAAGATTCACGTCTGTTATCACCCATTACAAAGTAGTATCCTTCCGGGATTGTTATCGGGTAATCGAAAGCTTCCCAAGCGTTATTTACGGTAGCTCTGATATAAGGCTCGTCGAGGACCTTGCCGTCAACTATCACCTGTTCTTTTTCGGCATCAATTTCGAGTGTCTGACCGGGTTCGGCAATAACTCTCTTGATGATGCATTCTTTAAGAGGTGAGCCTGTTATATCTCTTTCAACGACATTGTTGTTCTCGTCGAGGAGATAAGCCATATCGTTATTTATAACGACGATATCACCGTAGTGCGGACCGCCGTATACGGTAGTCATGAATATTCTGTCGTTCTCGATAAGCGTATTCTTCATGGAACCGCCGACAACATTTACAGGGTGGAGCAGATATGTAAATATCATAACGATAACGAATACAGTGAGCAGTGTTGATTCAACTATCTCAAGGACATCGTCAACGAGCTTGCTTTCTTTTTTCTCTGCCTCGCTTTCGCTGTTTTCGCTGCCATTTTCGTTTGTGTTTTCAGTTGCTTCGTCTTCAGCGACAGTGCTTTCGTTTTCTTCAGCAGCTTCTTCTGTTACTTCTTCGATTACTTCTTCGTCGTTTGTTACTTCTGTATTTTCTGTTGTATTTTTGATTTCATCAGCCATAATGCTGCCTCCAGACTTTTAAATATAAATATGTAGCAAAAAAGGGACTTTAAGTCCCTCAAGGAAAGAAGATGAGTCAGCCGATTTTATTCGGCTGAACTCAGTCTGCAACCTGTTAGCGGATCTGTTCCTTAACCTTAGCAGCCTTACCAACTCTGTCTCTGAGGTAGTAGAGCTTGGCTCTGCGAACCTTACCGTATCTTACGACCTCAACCTTGTCAACAACAGGTGAGTGAAGTGGGAATACTCTTTCGATACCGCAGCCGTGAGCTACACGTCTAACAGTGAAAGTTTCGCTGATTCCACCATGCTTCTTAGCAATTACAGTACCCTCAAAGATCTGGATACGGCTCTTATCGCCTTCCTTGATCTGAACGTGAACCTTTACGGTATCACCTACGTTGAACTGCGGAACATTTTCCTTCATGCTTGATTCGCTGATTAACTTGAGTGCATCCATTGTTTTTTCCTCCTAAAATTTCCGAACATTCTTACCTGTCCCGCATAAACCGTTCAGCATTCGGCAGATGCAGGAATAAAATAAATGTACCTAAGCACATGGGCTCGATAAACGAGCATCAGGCAGCGGACTATCCGATTTAATGTCTTTCGGCATTAACCCTCATTCGGGCATAACTGTCCGAACGGATTTCAAATGCTTTTATATCATACCATACTTTAACATAAAATGCAAGTGTTTTTTTGAAAAAACTTAAAAATTAATATTTTTATTCAAACACTGAATTATCTTCGCATAGTATTGCTGTTCTTCGTATATTACACGGTTCAAAGCTGATATCGGAAGCACGTCTGAGTGCTTCTATAAAAAGCGTAGGATTATAATTAGTCTGAGTACCTGC
>CACZEJ010000082.1 GCA_902780115.1 Ruminococcus flavefaciens
ATTGCAAGGAGGAATATAATTATGCTGACCGACATGAACAGCAAATTTCAGAAGGAAGGTCTTACCTTCGATGATGTACTGCTTATTCCGGCTAAATCAGATGTTACCCCCAATATGATCAAGCTCGGTACTCAGCTCACCAAAACAGTACACCTCAACACACCTATCATGACCGCTGCAATGGATACTGTCACAGATTCACGTATGGCTATCGCTATCGCTCGTGAAGGCGGTATCGGTATCATTCACAAGAATATGACTATCGAACAGCAGGCTGACGAGGTCGATAAAGTAAAGAGAAGTGAAAATGGTGTTATCGTTAACCCGTTCTCACTCACCGAGGATCACATCGTTGCCGATGCTGACGAACTCATGGGCAAATACAAGATCTCAGGTGTTCCGATCGTTGACGGAAACGGCAAGCTCGTTGGTATCATCACCAACAGAGATATGCGCTTCCTTACAGACTTCAACGCTAAGATCTCAGAAGTTATGACAAAGGACAACCTTATCACTGCTCCTGTTGGTACTACTCTTGCACAGGCTCAGGATATCCTCCGTGCTCACAAGATCGAAAAGCTCCCTATCGTAGACGAAGCAGGCATTCTCAAGGGTCTTATCACTATCAAGGACATCGAAAAGTCCGTTCAGTACCCGAATTCCGCTCGTGACAGCAAGGGCAGACTTCTCTGCGGCGCTGCTATCGGCGTGACCGCTAACGTTCTCGAAAGAGCTAAGGCTCTTATCGACGCTCAGGCTGACGTACTCGTTCTCGATTCAGCTCACGGTCACAGCGCTAATATCATCAAGTGCCTGAAAATGGTCAAGGAAGCTTTCCCTGATATCCCTGTTATCGCAGGTAATATCGCTACTGCCGAGGCTGCTGAAGACCTCATCGCAGCAGGCGCTGACTGCCTCAAGGTAGGTATCGGACCCGGTTCCATCTGTACTACCCGTGTAGTTGCAGGTATCGGCGTTCCACAAATCACAGCTGTTTATGACGTTGCCTGCGTTGCTCAGAAGTACGGTATTCCTGTTATCGCTGACGGCGGTATCAAGTACTCAGGCGACATCGTTAAGGCTCTCGCAGCAGGAGCTAATGTTGTAATGCTCGGCTCTCTCCTTGCAGGCTGCGCAGAAGCTCCGGGCGAGACTGAGATATATCAGGGCCGTCAGTTCAAGGTATACCGCGGTATGGGAAGCCTTGGCGCTATGGCTAACGGCTCTAAGGACAGATACTTCCAGGAAGGCGCTAAGAAGCTCGTTCCTGAGGGCGTTGAAGGCCGTGTTCCTTTCAAGGGAGCTGTTGCTGATACTATCTTCCAGCTCGTTGGCGGTATCCGTTCAGGTATGGGCTACTGCGGCTGTGCTGATATCCCGACTCTCCACGAAAAGGCTAAGTTCATCCGCATCACAGGCGCAGGTCTTAAAGAGAGCCACCCACACGATATCTATATCACTAAGGAAGCTCCTAACTACTCAACTCAGATATAATGAGCTGAGTCGGTTTACAGTAATAATCAAAGAAGGATCTCAAAGGTTTTATTCCCTTGAGATCCTTTTATTTTTACTGCTCCTCCTCATCATTATGAAACAGTCCCTGATGCTCGTTGCGGTACGCCGCTTCTGCCTTTTCATAGTCGGATATATGGTTTATCCGATACTTATTCAGGGCATCATTCGTCACCTTGAGATATACCCAGAAGTGCCATGTCCAAAATATGAAGATTATAATCCCATAAATTGATAAAAATAATCCTAACAGGAGCGCCAGCAATGCGTTTATTATCTCAGCTACCTGAAATATAGTCTTGTGTAAACAGCACCCCAACATCACAAGCAGAAGCGCTGCACATATCCCGAGTATCGGCAGACATTTCGATAAAGGCGTTAATTCATACCTTATCTCATCGCTCTGCGGCATGAATTGCAGAAATATCCATATTACCAGCACATACTGTGCGCTCAGGAACGTGCTCATTATCTGCCGTACCTTGAACTCCTTGCGCTCGTATTCGTTCATATCATTCACCGCTTCCGTTTACGGTACAATATCCCGCCATTTTCACGATCTGCTGACCTTTATCGCTGACTATGAAGTCCTTCAGCTTCATAAGCTCGCTGTCGTCGCCCTTTACTGTGACAACGTAATAAGCCGTCGAAAACGGATAGCTCTTATCGCGCAGATTCTCGTTATCAGGCGATATACCGTCTATTTTAAGCACCTTTATATTGTCGTTTTTGTAGAGGTTGTTAATATAATAATAGTAGGTGTACCCGAGACTGTTCTCACGGTTCTCGTACTCCGCGACCATTTCAATAAGCTCACCCATGCCCTTTCTTATGCAGTATCCCTCTTTCGGCTCCATAAGGGTCGTATCCTTCATGACGAGCTGCTCCATAGCGGTCTGGCTGCCTGAATTCGCCTCGCGCTGATATGGGATTATCTCACTGTCATTGCCGCCGACTTCCTTCCAGTTGGTTATCTTGCCGCTGTAGATGTCCTTTATCTGCTGCACGGTAAGGAGCGCTACGGGAGTAACTTCGTACTCGATATTACAATCAGCCGCTTCTTTTATCTCGTCAACCGAAGGCTCGGTGGCGAAAATCAGATTTTTCTGCTTATATGAATTATCCTTATACCTTAGCTCCCTTTGCCTCGCCGTCATCATGAGATTATAATAAGCATAGCCTGTGGTATTGTGGTCGATGAAATTGTTTATGTTATCGTCGGAAGCTCCGCAGCACTGCCTTGCGAGCTCCGCAGTTATGGGGATAGTTGCTGTCGAACCGTCGATAAGGCTGAAATCCTCCTTATCCAGCGTAAAACCGCCGAGATCGAGCTTCTCCCAGTTGTCAGGTCTTGTAAGCATAACGTTTATATTGGCGGTCTTGTCGGGCTCTATCTTGTGGTGTCCGTTATATGCTGAGATAATTTTTACTACTGCCGCTGAGATAATGACAGCTCCGATGCCTATGACGCTGAGTGGTAGTATTCTGAAAAGTTTTGTTTTGTCTTTTGTCATATGAGCCTCCAATGAAGTTTTTTCAAGCAAATTATAGCATAACAGTTCGGAGAAATCAATAACAAAAAACGTTTCTTAAACGATATGTAAAAACATTGTAATAAAAAAGGACGGCAGATGCCGTCCTCCAGCTTGTCGAAAAAGTCGCCTTTAACTAATAATGGGATTCCAAAGGGACTGTGTTCCTTTGGTCAGGTCAAGGGCTGACAGCCCTTGCGGGGTACGGGGCAGCGCCCCGAATACGTCAGGCGCCTCGCAAAGGGTGAATTAAAAAACATTCCGGTGGACTGTTTTTTAAGAGGGAACGCCTTGCAAGTGAAGGCGTTCCCTAATGAAACTGGGGGTTATTGACAAACTAAAGGGACGGCAAATGCCGTCCCTGAATGTATTTATGAAATGATGTAAGGATTTCCGTCGATAGTATATACAGCTACGTCAACGTAATCGCCAAGTCTCATCTGCAATGAGTAAACGCCGTTGTCATCAGGCTTGCTGTACGTACAGTTTACCATGAACAGCTTCTTGTCAGTTACCTTTGCGTGAGGTATCGCCTTTTCAACGAGAGAATCATAGAACTCAAAATCCGATGATTTTTCGTCTGCTTTGAGTATTCCGTCAACAAGTGTGACCGTAAAGGTGAAGTCGGATTCCGTGTACTCCTTTATAAGATCATATTCCTTGTTGAGGAACTCCTGTGCAGTTGTACCAGCCTCGTCCAGTCTGTATTTCAGAAGATCGGGGTGTACTGCCTTTTCAAGGTAGGAAGGGTCTTTCGATGAGAGCGACCAGAAGTAGTTAACTACCTGCTTTGCTTCTTCATCTGTCATATAGCGCGGATCGTACTCCACAGACATTGGCAGATCCTTTTCTTCTTCGGCTCTCAGCTGCTTATACTCTGCACCGTAAGGCATATCATCTTCGCTGACGCTTGCGTTTTCGGGAAGATCTCCGCCTGCAAGATTTCCCTTGCTCTTGGCTTTTTCATCGTTCTTTTTGCTGTCACTGCATGACACAGCAGATACTGCCATCATTGCCGCAGCAAGTATCGCCGCTGTTCTTGTAAATATCTTATTCATTTGCTCAGCCTCCTCAGCCGAATGTGTAGTATTTTCCGTCTTTAACGGCAAAAATTATCTCATAGCCGCTGACCAGCATGGACTCCTTGCCGTTTGAATCCTCGCCCATGACGTAGAAACAAGCGTCGATAAGGTCATCGCTGTCACTCTTTACGCTATCCGAATAGCCGCTTCCGAAAACGTCATCGAGGGTGCTGAGGTATGAATCCACATTATCCTTGCCTTCCTCGTGCTGTTCGGCAGGTTCGACCTTTATGCGGGTCACCTTGTAGTCGCCCTTCATCTGCTCTGCCAGTCCCGAACACTGCTTTGAAAATGATGTTTTGAGGTCATAGTCATACTCATCGCTCAGGAATTTCTCCATTTTCTCTATATAGCTCGGGAAAATGCAGCTTGTATAGGTAGTATAATCAGCTGCGGGAAAAGACGTGAAGTACCTTTCAAGAGTAAGCATGAGCTCTGTGGGATATTCATTCTCGTCGTAGTAGAGCTTTACTCCGCTGTCACTAAGACGATAATTGCCGAGCTCCGCTTCTTCGGATCCTGCTTCAGGCTCAGTTATTTCGCCCACTGAACCGAGCTCGGACTGCGTTTCGGCTACGGGAGCGTCCTTTATCATCTCAATGACCTTATTGCGGTAATCCTCTTCTTTGAAGTTATCGCCCGAAAGCTCTTCGCCGCCGATAACAGGAGCCGAAGCATCAGCCGCGCTGCCGCCTGCCGAGCCCTTATCAGAAGTCTTTTTATCGTTCTTTTTTTCACAGCCTGCAAAGCACCCTATGCAGACCGCTGCCATGACAAATGCTGTCAGCTTTTGTATCCTCATAGCTTTTCCCTCACGTTATATCATAATCAATATACAGAATATTTGCCCATTGCGCCGGCCCACTCCGCTGCCGCAGAGCCCTCGGGCGCATATACCGTAAGATCAGGGAGACTTTCAAGCCCCCAGTTCTCATATTTCAGCTCGGGGCTGAGCACTGTAAGAGACTTCAACCCTGTACAGTAGACAAAAGTACCCTCCTGTATTCTCTGAACTCCCGCAGGAACGGTGAGCTCGGTGATGCTTGTGCAGCCTGCAAACGCGCCTTCCTCTATAAGGGTAAGGCTGCTCGGAAGATTTATCTGAGCAAGAGCGGTACAGCTGCTGAAAGCACCCTCGCTGATGGTCATAACGCTTTCGGGAAGCGTTACAGATGTTACATTGCTGTTTGCTTCAAAGGCGTAGAATCCTATCTCATTGACAGGAACACCGTCGATTTCCGCAGGTATCTCCACATTGCTGTCCTTACCTGTATACTTTGTTATCGTAACGCCATTGTTGTATATCTCATAATCGAAGTTCTCGGCTGAGATGATATTTCTCTCTCTGACAGTTGCGAGAGGCACGTAGGTATTGTCCTCGATATGCTCCTCCTCTGTCACTTTTTCAGAAGTTGCTGCTGCCGAGGTTTCTTCGGCTGTTTTGCTGTCGCCGACTGTTTTCTTTCCGCAGCCTGCAAGCATGACTGATGAAGCGGCAATGAGAGAAAAAATGATATGTTTTTTCATATGATATCTCCGAAACCTGCAAATCACATGGTTTACAGGTGTTGATTTGATGAAAATTATACTTACTTTTTGCTTCTGTCCTTAGCTCTCTGGCTGTTGCTGAGAGTTCTCTTTCTGATACGGAGCGACTCCGGAGTTACTTCAAGAAGCTCGTCGTCAGCGAGGAACTCAAGGCAGTCCTCAAGGCTGAGTATTCTTGGGGGTACAAGTCTGAGAGCGTCATCGCTTCCGCTTGCACGGGTATTTGTAAGGTGCTTCTTCTTGCAGACATTTACAACGAGGTCTTCTGTCTTTGGTGAAGCTCCTACGATCATGCCCTCATATACAGGAGTACCTGCTGTGATGAAGAGCTGTCCGCGCTCCTGAGCGTTGTAAAGACCGTATGTTACAGCCTCGCCTGTCTCGTGAGGAACTCGCTCTTATAGCCGAAAAGTCCTCTTGCAGGGATAAGGAACTCGATACGCATACGGCTGCCCTGAGGGTGCATATCGACCATATCGCCCTTACGTGTACCGATCTTCTCCATTACAGAGCCGACGCAGTCCTCGGGAACGTCGATAACAAGGCGCTCGATAGGTTCGAGCTTTCTGCCGTTCTCGTCTTCCTTGAAGAGTACTCTTGGAGTTGATACGCCCAGCTCATAGCCCTCACGGCGCATATTCTCGATGAGGATAGAGAGGTGCATCTCACCTCTGCCTGCTACGCGGAACGAATCTGTGGATTCTGTCTCTGTTACGCGGAGAGATACGTCTTTGAGGAGCTCCTTGAAAAGTCTCTCACGGAGCTGACGTGATGTTACGAACTTACCCTCACGACCTGCGAACGGGCTGTCGTTTACAGAGAAAGTCATCTCGACTGTAGGCTCACTTATCTTAACGAACGGGAGCGGATCGGGTGTGTCGGTAGCACATATAGTATCGCCGATAGTGATGTTCTCGATACCCGATATCCAAACGATATCGCCCATCTGAGCTTCCTGAACAGGTACGCGGTTGAGTCCCTGTATCTGGAGAAGTGAAACTATCTTTGCGTTGTAGTTCTTCTTTGAGCCTGTGTAATCACAGACAGTTACCTGCTGGTTTACAGCGATCTTTCCTCTGACGATACGACCGATACCGATACGTCCAACGTACTCGTTGTAGTCGATAGAGGATATGAGCATCTGGAGCGGGTCGTTCTCCTCGCCCTTAGGAGGCTCGATGTAGTTTATGATAGTGTCGAAAAGAGGCTTCAGGTCTGTACCTGTCTCGTACTGGCTGAGTGAAGCTGTACCGCTTCTGCCTGAGCAGAAGAGGATAGGGCTCTCGAGCTGTTCGTCGTTTGCGTCGAGTTCAAGGAGAAGTTCAAGAACTTCATCGCCGATCTCGTCAAGACGTGCATCGGGACGGTCGATCTTGTTTACGACAACAATGATCTTGTGACCCATTTCGAGTGCCTTTGAGAGCACGAAACGTGTCTGAGGCATAGGGCCTTCAGCTGCGTCAACGAGCAGGAGAACGCCGTCTACCATTTCGAGAACACGCTCAACCTCGCCGCCGAAGTCAGCATGGCCGGGGGTGTCGATGATATTGATCTTTGTACCGTTGTACATTACCGAGGTATTCTTTGCAAGGATCGTGATACCTCTTTCTCTCTCGATGTCGTTTGAGTCCATTACACGCTCGGCAACTGCCTGATTCTCACGGAAAACGCCGCCCTGCTTGAGCATCTCGTCAACGAGAGTTGTCTTACCGTGGTCAACGTGCGCGATAATGGCAATGTTTCTCAGATCTTCTCTTATCATATTTTCTTTCCTCCAAGTGTTTTTGGCTTTTAACTTTTATATGTATACGGCATGAACCGTTTTTTATCTAAGGTATTCAAGACGCGAACGGAGCTCGATCATATTTGTGAATGTCCGCGGTATGCTTATTGTCTTTGTACGTGTCGGGAAAAAGCTTCCTGCCTTGTTCACAGCTGTGAGCTGCGCCTTCACCTTCACGAAATCCTTCCCCTCTTTTATGTCGAAAACCTTTTCGACGATGCTGCCGCAGGATTCCGCAACGTTTCTGTTGCAGACAAACTCGTCAACGTAAGAAGTCGTCGGCAGTTTTTTCATATTGTTGATCCTGCGCTTTTTCTGAGCAAGACCGCCGATAGCAATTGAAAATTCTCCGAAAAGGCTGCTGTTGTCGCAGGCTCTCGGGATATCTATGCAGTATAACTCGTCGTCGTCGATGACGTAAGCGTAGAAATAGTTTCGGTTCAGAAAAGATTTCCTGTAGCCGAGCACCAGTATCACTGCAACAAGTAAGAACACGAGCCATATCAGACCAAACGATGCTCCTGACATTGCCATAAATGCAACGGCGATAAGTCCGAAGAACGTTGCCAGTACAGCAAGAACTCCTCCCAATGCAATAGGTCCGTCTACTTTTTTCTTGTATGTATTGCTGAGATTGTCTGCATCATCTATCCTGCAAATAGTCATAATTATTTCTCCTCAAAATTTCCTTTAAGTTTGTCCCGAAGAAGCTGTTTTAGCTGCTCGGGTGAGCCCTCTGCGAACTCATTGTCATTGAATGCCACGGTATATTTATCGAATTTAATAACGAACCAGCCGTTTGTATGTATTGCCTGTCTGTAAGTCCTGTAGGCATACTTAGAACGCACCTTCAGCCCTTTGCCTGTTTCTATGACCTCGCTGAAACGGTCATCAAAGGAATACACCTTTTCAGCGCCGTACTCCTGCTCTTTTTTGAAACGTGTTTTAGGAGCGTGTCTTATCCTGAGGTAGTCCGTAACAGCCTTCAGCAGCAAGAGACAGCCGAAGATCAGGTTAAAGAGATTGCCCACATGGTTGACATAGGATACAACGCAGAAAACTATGGCAACTACACAGAAAACTCCTACAAAAGCGATGCGTCTGAGAGTCTTTAAGGCATTTTTTCCAAACAGCCAGATCATTTTTTCTCTTTCAAGAGAAGGTGTGACTTTAACGCTTATCATATCCATCTCTCCCTCGTTTTGTAGTTCTTGCCGAGCTTACTGATAAGCAGCTTCTTGACTTCTTCAGCAGTACCCTCGGTGAGGTCGTTCCCGCAGAAAAGGATCTGTTCGTCATTGGCTATACTGAGTATAAAATAGCCCATGAACTCACGCGCCTCGGATATTTTTGAAAAATCATAGACCGCATTCTTTTTGAAGTAATCGGAATCTATCTTTATACTGATATCCTTATCGCTTATTTTTATCTCGTAATTGGCATTGGGGTAGCGTTCGGAGTACTTTTTGTACTGCTTGTTCGGATTCAGTGCCAAAAGTCTGCCGACGCTCACAAGGAATATCACGAAGAAAAGAACGATAAACATTATGTACTCAACGTATGTCTTGTTGTTGGTCAGAGCGCTCATGAGCGAGAGAGTCGCAAATCCTGCATACATAAGTGCGCTGAAAATGACCAGAAAACGTGTTGCTCTGTAGCGCAAAGTATTTCTGATATACGTGGCGTGTGCTCTCAAATTATAATTAACATTTGCCTTTATCATAAGATCCCCCTACAATCTTTATACTTTTGTGAACAAATCAGCTGCGTTTCCGTGCAAATTCTCTTTTTCCTCGGACATAAAAAAGCCCTTGCAGAGAATTTGCAAGGTCGTTTGGTGCGTAGTTTAACAAAAACAGCCCCGAAAAATTTTCGGGGCGTTTCTGGTGGGAGAGGATGGATTCGGACCATCGAAGCTGAAAAGCAACAGATTTACAGTCTGCCCCCTTTGGCCACTCGGGAACTCTCCCATTTCTAAATTTTGTTCACCTAAAGCATTAAGGCAAAATAATGGAGCTGGTGGACGGACTCGAACCCCCGACCTGCTGATTACAAATCAGCTGCTCTACCAACTGAGCTACACCAGCGTTTAATGCTTAATTATTATATCACACTTTTTTGCGTTTGTCAAGTACTTTTTCAAAGTTTTTTGATTTTTTTCAAAAGAACTTTGGTCGAGGCGACAGGACTCGAACCTGCGGCATCTTGCTCCCAAAGCAAGCACTCTACCAAACTGAGTTACGCCTCGGATAAGGTTGTTTCGCTGTGTCCTTGATAAACAGCTTTTATATTATACCAGTCAGGCCACCGTTTGTCAATAGCTAATCCCGCACTTTGTATACTTGCACAAATTTACTCGCCGTTTTTCGACATATTCAGCCCAAAGATACAAAAAAGAGGAGCTTTACGCTCCTCTTGCAGATCATTAGTCTTCGTTTTCCTCAACTGCTTCTTCTGCTGTATCGCCTGCAGCCTCTTCAGCCTCAGCTTCAGCTTCCTTTGCAGTGTCATCACTGATCTCGAAGTCGATGCTCTCGTCTGTATCAAAGTTGTCGAAATCATCGTAATCATCATCATCATAATCTGAACCTGCACTCTTATCCTTTAGAGCCTGAGCAGCAACATATCCAACAGCAGCAGCTGCACTTGCAGCTAAAACAGCAACTAAAAACTTATTCATATTATTTTTCCTCTTTTCTCCGCAAGAATTAGTACTTACCGAACCGCTTGCGATCGGATTACGATAATCTTTTATATATTATAACATACTTTTTCTCCGATTTCAACTATTTACATATTATTTGTTAAAAACATCAAAATTGAGAGTGCCGTTATTGGTGCAGTTTCACAACGCAGTATACGCTTTCCCAGCCACACCTGCACAGCTCCCGCTTCCACAGCAGCATCTGCCTCTGCCTTGTCGAAGCCGCCCTCGCTGCCTACGACCAGTCCAACGGTCTTAACGCCGTCAAAATCCACCTTGCCGAAGGATACTCCGCCCTCCTCCTCATACAGCAGAACTGTGCGGTCAAGCTCCTTCATCATCTCGACAGCTCTGCTCAGGCTGACTATGGGCGTGACCTCGGGGATAACTCCTCTTCCCGACTGCTTTGCAGCCTGCTCGGCTATCTTATTAAGGCGGGGGAGCTTCTTTTTCTCGAAGTCCTTCTCGTCAGGTCGGGACACACAGCGCCTCGTGAGCACGGGAACGATCCTTGAAACGCCCAGCTCCACGCTTTTCTGGATAATGTACTCCAGCTTGTCCAGTTTAGGTACTGCCTGAAAGAGCGTTACCTCCACGCTGGGCTCAGCCGCACATCTGTGCTTCTCTACAAGGTCAAGGTACACCGTATCGGCTGTTATCCTGCCGATAGTGCAGCAATAGTCCACGCCGTCGCAGCACACAGTGACCTCCTCGCCGACCCTCATGCGCAGCGAACGTCCTATATGGTTGGCATCATCGCCCGTGAGGACTATGTTATTTTCGTCTATCTCATTTGTAAAAAATCTCGGCATGATCTCCGACGCTCCTTTATATATAGTAACTGCTCTGCTATGATTTTAACATATCCCGTCGGGTTAGTCAAGCAGCACCATTGCTCTCCCAATAAAAAACCCCCGTCACTGCCGACAGGGGATCGTTCATTCTTTGTATTCGGATTTTATCTTCAGGTATTCTTCAAGGCACTGATTGTTTTTGTACATCTTCGTTGCGACCTCAGAGCCAACATATCTTATATGCCATGGTTCGTACTTATAGCCTGTATACGCTTCCTTGCCGTAGGGATAACGTATTATAAAGCCGTACTCGTGAGCGTGTTCCGCAAGCCATGCAGCTTCGGGAGTTGCACCGAATGCATCGTCGATAGTGTTCACATCAATGACAAGTCCTGTCTGATGCTCAGAGTATCCGGGACGCGCAGAATAGGTATCTGCAAGCTCCTTGCCGTCCTCTTTTACGTAATTGGCATAAATTATCTCCTGATCGTGATATGAACGATACCCCGAACCGAGCCATATGTTCAGATTCTCTTTTGCTGCGGCACTTGTCAGAGCCTGAAACTGTGTATAGCATATGGTCTCAAGACCCGGATCAAAGTCCGCAGGCAGACTGTAGGACTTGTTCGCCACAAGGATCCCGTCTATATAAGTAAGCCCCTCTGTATCATCATGAACAGGGGGCGCAGGAGCCTCAGCCGTATTCGACTGAGGCGTTAAAGTTCCGTTTGTTGTATCGTCACCGCGTACAGTGACCTTTATCATTACTTCCTGATCCGGATCGGCAGCCGATCTGAGCGTTATATAGCACACGCCGGGTTTCATGCCTGTGATATGACCGTATTCATCAACTGTAGCGATGCTCTTATCGCCTGATGACCAGCGCTCATCAGCTTCTGTAGTTCCGTCGGGGTAAGCCTGTACCATAGGAGTATCAGTTTCACCTACGCTGATGTATACTGACTGCTTGTCGAGCTTGAAATCGCTCTTGTTTACAGGATCCGCAGGAGTTGTCGTAGTCGTTGTTGTAGTAGTTATAGCAGGGTCGGTAGTCGTTGTGATCTTTGTCACCGTAGTAGTTGCCGCTGCTTTTTTGCTGCCGTCGCCGCTCTTGGAGTTCTTTGAACAAGCATTCGCCACCAAGATAACAAACAGGAGCACGATCAGTGCGATTATGAACAGTGCTGTAAGCTGTCGTCTTCTCAGTGTCTTTCGGGATACTCTTTTGCGGGGACGATGTGAACCGTAATTATTGTTGTCCATATTTATAAATCCCTTTCTCAATATATTCGGGCGGTCAGTTTTTTCCTGCCGACATAAACACCTTGTTTCTATTATATCACAGGTATATTGAATTGTCACGCTATTTTAACACAATTCTGTAAATTTTTAACAACCTGACATATAATACTCCTCATTTTTGGCGTTTTTTAACAAAGGCTATTTCCTGCATACAGCGCGTTTACGCTGTAAACTTTCATTTTTTCTGCCTTGACATCATCTCGCCGAACGAGTATAATTAGTGAGTAGCGATCTTACTCACTGCATTACCGAAAGGAGTTATCATATCATGACATTTTTCAAGAGAACTCTTCATGCAGCCGCAGTAACGACCCGGGTAAAATAAACGCTAAAGCCAATGAATTTATCGGAACATGGAAATGCGATCGCGCTTATCTTTCGATCATGAATAATGACGGAAATTATCAGGCTCTCGTAATGTGGATAAACAGCTCAGATACCTGCGAAGAATGGACATACCCTCTGAATTACATGAACGGCAGGTTCATCTGCTTCGGCTCCGGCTGCAAGTACGATCTCGGCAATATCAAATTGAAAGAGGACGGCAGCTACGATACCTCATCATTTACGCCGCAGGAAGGTCTGATCGCAGAATTCTACATGACCGAAGAAGGCATAGTATGGAAAGACCTCAACGAAAACAGAGGAAAAGACAGGATATTCACCGCTATTGAGTAATACGGATATTCACTGACAGAGTGAACAGATATCCTTACACAAATGCAATATCCGAAAGGAGCTATCATATAATGACATTTTCAAAGAAACTGACGGCAGCCGTGACCGCGCTCGCCGCAGTTCTTTCATCAGCCGTTTCATGCAGCGGCGACAAAAAAGTGGGTCAGGCTGACCCGACTGCCGAAACAACGACACTCACCGAAAAAGAAACTTCGGGCAGTTCCAAAAAGGCTGCTCCGTCAGAGGACATGAATATCACATGGCTCTCGGACTTCGACCTGAACCCTGTTGACGGCGGCGGACGCTCCACTGCCCTCGCTCTGTTCGAGGACGTTTACGGCGGCAAGATAAACTACATAAACGCTCAGTACAAGGACAGGTTCGACGTACTCGATTCAAAGCTCGCAGCAGGCGAAGGGATAGATATGTTCCCATATGACACCGATGTGTTCCCACAGGGAGTTATCAGAGACCGCTTCGACCCTCTCGACCCATATTACGACGATTTGGGCATGAATGACGGCTTATGGGACGAGATGTCCGACGTTATAAGGGCGTTCGAGTACAAGGGGCAGCACTATGTGATACCCTATGCTCTGTCAGAGCCGTTCCTTCTGACCTACAGCAGAAAACTCATGCAGTCAGAGGGCATCGACGACCCGTATACTTTATATAAAGCAGGCAGCTGGAACTGGGATACCTTCATGCAGATGATGGACAAGTTCAGGGCAAATCAGCACGATGCTCCGAGATACGGCATAAACGGCTGGTTCGGAGAAGCTGCGCTCTGCTCCGCAGGCGCGGCAGCCGTAACATATGACGGAACTTCGTTCGCAAACAATATCAACGATCCAAAACTGGAAAAAGCCGAGAACTTCATGCACGATATCGCTGCAAAGGGTCTTTACGACAAAACATGGAAGGGCAATTTCCCGACAGACCTGAACACGCTGTTCTACGCCATGAACGATTGGGCTCTCGCGGAATCCAACAGGCTGAACCCCGAAGCAGACCTCATGGTCGTGCCGTTCCCGAAGGCTCCCGACGCGGATAAATATTACGGAAGCTGCAAATTCAATGCAAGAATGCTCGTAAAGGGCTCGTCAAAGGGTGCAGCTGTCGCTACTTATATAAAATGTGAAAGACTTGCCGCTACAGAAGGAAAGCTTCAGGCTGCCGCAAAGGACGCTGCTATTGCTCAGGGCATCACCGCCGAGCAGTACGACGCTATACAGGAGTACCTCTCACCTATGAACATCACGCCTTTCTTCGACTACAGCTACGGCATGGGCGGAAAGATGTACGGCGCAGGCAACTATAACTACGAAACACGCGGAGTTATCGACAATATCACTTCGGTTCTCCTTGACGGAGGTCCCGTAGATTCATGGGAAGCTCTCCGCAGCGCGATGTCAGGCATTATCGACGGCGAGATAAACAATTATAATTAATTAAGTAAGGGCGGATATTTCGATTTCCGCCCTGTTTTATTTAGTTGAGAGTTATGGTATCGCCTGCGGCATAATTTCATTGTATCCTGCGGGCGAACGCTGTTCGCCCCTCAGATTGTCGAAAAAGTCGATTTCAACTAATAACGGGATTCCAAAGGGACTGTGTTCCTTTGGCAGAGCCCAGAGGCAGCGCCTTTGGTATGGTGTGGGGCAAAGCCCCACAAATAGCCTCAAAGCACCTCGCAAAGGGTGAATTAAAAAACAGTCCGGTGGACTGGTTTTTAAGAGGGAACGCCTTGCAAGAGAAGGCGTTCCCTAATGAAATTGGGATTTATTGACAGACTAAGGGGCGAACACTGTTCGCCCTACAAAATCGCCGCTGAAAACAACGTGGTTCATGTTACGTGTCGGGTAACCGACGGGCGGCGAAACGGTGTGGGTGTCCAGTGGACACCTCTGCAACGCAGAAACACCGACCGAGCCGACAGTTGAGAACGTCCCCTACAGTTAGGTTCATGTTACGTTTTACGTATTGTGCCGTAAGCGAAAGCAGATCAACGATCTCGTACAGAGTGAGCGAGTGGAACAAGCGACAACGTGGCAAAGGTGCAGCGTCACGCTGCCTGACGGCATTATATATGGGTAAAATGGCACAAAAAGTAATATGGCTTTTTGATACATTCTCCAAAGTTGATTTGCATTGTAAAAAATTACACAAAATGTTCACAAAAGCGATACAAAATGTGCTATAATGTTGTTATTGGAACTATGTTGATTTCCGAAAACATGGTTATGAGAGGAGAATTTAAAATGAGAAATTTACACAAACTGTCTGCAAAGCTGACCGCTTTTGCTGCTTCGGCTGTTATGGCTGTCACTTCCGCAGGCTTCACAGTCCCTGCAAACGTCAACGCTGCTGACAACAACTATTACGAAGCTCTGGCTATGTCGCTGTATATGTACGATGCCAACGCCTGCGGCAAGGGCATCACCGACGGTCCGCTCACATGGCGCGGCGACTGCCATACATACGACGAGAACGCTTCTATCGGCAGTCTCGGCGGTTCGGAAAAAGCTGCCGTTGACCCCGACGGCGACGGAAAAGTCGATGTTTCGGGCGGCTTCCACGATGCAGGCGACCATATAAAGTTCAATCTCACTATCGGCTTCGGCATCTCCAGCCTTGCACTCTCCGAGTACCTCAACCCGGGTATCTACGAAAAAGCAGGCTGCAAGGATCACCTTATCTACGAGCTGAAGTGGGGCGCTGATTACCTCATGAAGACCACCTTCCTCGACGGCTCGGGCAAGGTCGCTGCTATCGCTCACGTCGTTGCCAACGGCGGTCAGGATCACAGCTACTGGTCTTCTCCTGAGGTGCAGACCTACGAAAGACCTATCTACTGGCTCACCGCAAACAGCAACAACTCAGCAGTATGCTGCGAAATGGCAGCAGGTCTCGCAGGAACTGCTTATATAGTAAAGGATTCGGATCCCGAATATTCGGCTAAATGTATAAAGTACGCAAAGGCTCTCCTTGAATTCGGTCAGCAGCACGTCGGCAACGAGGGAGGCGGTCTGGCAGACTTCTACGGCACAGAGGCTCAGTATCAGGACGAAGAGGCTATGGCTCAGGCTTGGCTCTGGGTATGCGATGCAGGCAGCAAGCCTACCCGCGTTCCTAAGAACAAGGACTACGGCGGAAGTCAGTACGACGGCTGGGTATACTGCTGGAACAAGGTATGGCAGGGCTACTCCGCACTGATGTACAAGGCTACAGGCGAGCAGGCTTTCGCTGACGAGCTCAAGGTAGAGCTTGAAAGTCAGGGCGACCTCAAAGTAGGTACATACAACGCTGACGGCTGGGGAGCTTCACGTTACAACTGCGCTAAGCAGATGGACGCTATCGCTATCGCAAACGGCGATCCCGACGCTGACTACGCTAAGGCTGCAAAGTATCAGATGGATCATATCCTCGGCGACAACAGCTTAGGCTACAGCTTCCTCATCGGCTACGGCAGCAAGTGGCCTGTTCATATCCACCACCGTGCTGCTAACCCAGGTACAGACGCTAACGGAGCTTCTTCAAATCCTTCCGCTAAGTACACAGCTTACGGTCTCCTCGTAGGCGGCGACGACAAGAGCGGCTATCAGGATCAGACAGACAAGTATCAGTACACCGAGGGTGCTCTCGATTATAACGGCTGCTTCGCTATCGCTTGTGCAGGTATCGCTAACCTCTACGGCGGCGATGCTTCGGCTATGCCTGCTCTCGCAAAGTCTGCAAGCGAGATCAACGAGAACTTCAAGTTCGGTAACAGCTCGCCTGTCGTAACTACCACAACTTCGACCACTACAACTACTCAGACAACAACTGTTACTACATCTATGAACGGTTCGGATTTTGAAATGGTGCTGGATAACGACAAATTATATATCGGCGGAACTGCTACCCTTACCTTCACAAAAGGTGCCGACCTTATCAGATTCGGCGATCTCAGCTACGACGAAAACGTTATCACTCTGGAAAAGAAGTCCTCCGATTCGTTCACAGTAAAGGCTATCGCAGAAGGCTCTGCAATGATATCCTTCACTGCTCCTACAGGTCAGACCAAGTCAGTTAAGTTAACAGTTGGCGCAGGTATCGACTTCGGTGATTCCAACTGCGACGGCTCTGTTGATTTCGCAGACGTTGTTATCATCATGCAGGCTCTCGCAAACCCTGACAAGTACGGTCTGAACGGCTCTGATACTCACCATATCACTTCACGGGGCATAGCTAATGCCGATGTCAACCTCAAGAACGGCATGACAGGTGACGATGCTCTCTGCTTACAGCAGTACCTCCTCGGCATCTATAAAACACTCCCCATACAGGGTTAAAAAATCAGGCGCAATAATTAGTCAGAGGCGCAAAAAAGTATAACACTATCTCGCAGCAGGATATCATTTTTCTGCTGCGATTCTTTTTGTCCACCTGAGTATCAAGAATTTCATCGTAATTATGCACAATATATGAATGAACTTTTTACACACTATGCTGAAATTAGCCTTAAAACGTCCGTTTTAACCAAATCGTAACTATCTTGTTACTGTTTTGTTACCAAATTTCAGAACAAACCTTGTATAATGTTCATAAGACATATTATAGGCTCACTACTAAGAAAGAAGTGTGATTACATGAACAAATTAAACAGGCTGAAATCAGCCATCATCAGCGGTGCAGTCGCTCTGACATCACTCGCTGGTCCTGTTGCTTCAGTAGCTAACCCCTCTCTCTCAGCTACAGCGGCAGATTCCGACAATTACGCAAAACTCCTTCAGTATTCCCTCTATTTCTATGACGCAAATATGTGTGGTAAACTGAACGGTGACTGTGCTCTTACATGGAGAGGCGACTGCCATACAAGTGATGATGTTGTAGGCGGTTTCCACGACGCAGGCGACCACGTTTGGTTCGGTCAGCCGGGCGGCTATGCTGCTTCTACTCTCGGTTGGTCATACTACGAGTTCAAGGACGCATACGAGGCTACAGGTCAGGGTGCTCACCTCAAAGTTATCACTGACAGATTCGCTAAATTCATGCGTGACGCTACTGTTCTCAACGGCAATACAGTTCAGAAGGTACTCATCGAAAAAGGTGACGGCGATACCGACCACAAGTACTGGGGCGCTCCTGAAAATCAGGGCAACAGAGGCCGTATGCTCTGGACTACAGGCGGTGCAGCTAATATCACAGCTGAATACGCAGCAGCTCTCGCAGCTAACTATGTAAACTTCGGCAACGAAGAAGACCTCAAGTACGCTAAGGCTCTTTATGAATTCTCAAAGCAGAACACAAACTGCCATAACTCAACATTCTACGATGGACACTGGACAGGCGCAGACGATGAGATCGACTGGGCAGCAGGCTGGCTCTATCTCGCTACAAAGGACAGCCAGTACCTCAATGAGTTAAAGGGCGCAGGTCAGTCCTACTCCAACCACTCATGGGAGAGCGTTCAGCTCGGCGCAGGTATCCTCAAGGGTGAGATCACAGGTGACTGGAGCAGCGCAGGCTTCCTCAGCAACTTCAAGGGCGATAACTACTGCTTCCTCGCTAACTGGGAATGGGGCAGCGCAAGACAGAACGCTACAGCTCAGCTCTGTACTCTCGTAGCAGCCAAGTACAACCACGCTGATGCTTCATGGGCTAAGAACCAGATGCTCTACCTCACAGGTGACAAGGCTTTCGCTAACGGTCAGAAGAACTGTCTCGTTGTAGGCTTCAAGTCTGACTCTTCAAGGAATCCTCACCACAGAGCTTCTTCACCTGATGTTGATGCAAGCCAGCAGAACGACGGAAGACAGAACAAGTACCTCCTTGTAGGTGCTCTCTGCGGCGGTCCTGTAGATGCAAACGGTACTTACAAGGATATCCGTTCCGACTATCAGGGCAACGAGGTTGCTCTCGACTATAACGCAGGTTTCGTAGGTGCAGCAGCAGGTCTTTACCACTTCTACAAGACAGGTTCTACTGTTTCCACCATCGAAGGCGTTAGCAAGATCTACAGCGGCAGCACCGTTGTAAATCCTCCTACATCAGGAACTACAACTACACAGACATCTCCTAAGATCACAACTTCTACAACTAAGGTAGAGCCTTATAATCCACCTACGGGCGGCGATATCGTTCTCACTCCTTCAGATATGACTGTTGATACTGAATTAGGCAGTGACGACAAGATCAACAACTACGCTGAGTTCGCTCCACAGGGCGCTAAGTCAGCTACACTTTACCTCAAGGTAAATTCAAACGACACTGAGGTTTCAGGTGCTTTCGGTACCTGGACAGGCAAGTGGGAACAGGAAGACTTCAAGGGCGTTAAGGTAGGCGCTGACAAGACTGTTGCTATCGACTACACTATCCCTTCAAACGCAGGTGCTACTATCAAGGCTATGGTATTCTGGCCACACGGCAACGGCGTTACTATTCAGAAGGTAGTTCTTCACAAGGACGGTTCTTCTGTAGAAACAACTACTACAAAGAAGACCACAACTACTACAAGAACTACAACTACTACAACAAAGGCAACTACTACAACTACTAATGAGCAGCCAAAGGCAGCTACACTCTACGGCGATGCTAACGACGACAACAAGGTAGACATGAGCGACGTTGTTATCATCATGCAGGCTCTCGCAAACCCTGACAAGTACGGTATCAACGGTGACGACCGTCATCACATCACTAAGCAGGGTTGGGCTAACGCTGACGTTCACAGAAACGGCAACGGCGTTACAATGAACGATGCTCTCGCTATCCAGATGAAGCTCCTCGGACTTATCACAAGTCTCCCAACTAACGCAAGCTTAGATTGATCTTTTCTGAATGCTAAGCTATCACCTTAGTCCGTAAGCGTGATAATCATACAGAATTTTTGCCCCGAAGCATTTCATGATGTTTCGGGGCATTGTATTATTTATTCGCTTTAAGAAGTTAGCCTGTAGGTGCAGATATTATCCGCCCTTCAGTCTGTCAATAAACCCCAATTTCATTAGGGAACGCCTTCTCTTGCAAGGCGTTCCCTCTTAAAAAACAGTCCACCGGACTGTTTTTTAATTCAC
>CACZEJ010000083.1 GCA_902780115.1 Ruminococcus flavefaciens
TATCGTTGACGAGGTCGGTGAGAATAATGATCTGTGTGTGCTGGTGCTTGATAAGTACGGCAGAGAGGTCAAACGCAAGCACGTTATGGGCGAATGCTACATACACGGCAAGGATAACAGCAGCTTCTACCTGACGCACCTGATAGACGAGGCAGAAGACCACATCATAAGAATGAGGGTCAAGCACGAGAAAACAGGCAATGATATGCTGATATACGGCTGCGCTATCGGCGACTCATCTTCCATTGACGGCTATCTGCTGCTGAATTCAATACTTGTGCCTGTCGGGGCTACAGTTGATATTATCAAGCGTCAGCTCATGATAATAACAGTAATACTTATCATATTCGCTTTTTGCATATCACTGTACCTTGCAAAACGCATATCAGCGCCTATCGACAGGATAACGAAGTCGGCTGAGGAGCTGGCTAAAGGAAAGTTCGATACCAGATTCGACGGCAGGGGCTACCGCGAGGCTAAAAAGCTGGCAGATACGCTTACCTATGCGGAAAAAGAGCTCTCCATGGTGGACACCATGCAGAGAGACCTTATCGCAAATGTATCTCACGACCTGAGAACTCCGCTCACCATGCTCAAAGCATATGCGGAGATGATACGCGATCTGTCGGGGGATAATCCTGTTAAGCGCAATGAGCACCTTGAAATAATCATCAGCGAGACAGACCGTCTTGCGCTTCTTGTAAATGATATGCTTGATCTTTCAAAGCTCGAAAGCGGAAAGCAGAAGCTTGCTCCGTCGGAATTCGGCATAAAAGCTAAGCTGAGCGAGATAATCGACCGCTTCAAGGGACTTTCCGAGAAAAACGGCTACCAGATACACTTTACTCCCGACGAGGAGAGAACGGTCGTATGCGACGTGGTCAAGATAGAGCAGGTCATTTACAATCTTATAAACAATGCCATAAACTATACCGGCAAGGACAAGCAGATCTTTGTCCGCCAGATAAATAAAGAGGACGGCGTTGTGGTCGAGGTCGAGGACACAGGCGACGGTATCGAAGAGGATAAGATAAAGCTGATCTTTGATAAGTATTACCGCTCCGAGAACCATAAGCGCGAGGTGGTCGGCACAGGTCTGGGACTTTCTATTGTCAAGGCTGTGCTGAAAATACATAACTACGATTACGGTGTTCGCAGTACCATCGGCAAGGGTTCTACATTCTGGTTCAAGATAAGCGACATCAAATGAACTCCGTAAGAGTAACAGCTGATACGCTTGTGTTCCATAGAGCTTTTTACAGGTTACAATGAAAGAAAAAATGTAATATATGTTCTGTAATTTGATGGGCACAGAATACTGATCGTAATATTTTAAGTGGACAAAATGAAACTATGCTGTTAAACACTAATAAAAACCTGCTAAAAATGTTAGTAACTTTCTGCACTGCTCGTTTCGTTTTTTCACAAAAAATACATATTACTATGATATAATAATAATCGCTGAGGGAGATATCCCAAAGCTGATTTTCATGGTAGTTTAATGTTTACCCCAACATTAAATTATTAAATCCCCAATAATCCCTATATCATGGCAGATGAGCTTCCTTAATCGGAAGCTCATTTGTTTTGTATACGTTTTTGGTATCCATAAAGAAGAAAGAACTGACCTAAAGGTCAGCTCTTTCTGAAAAGTAAACGAGTAAAACGAGTGCCCCCGTGGAAGGGGGCACAGGCACTGTGTTGTGTTAACTGTAAAAAATAGATAATTATCATACGCGGAAAAAAATTCGCGTTCCACAAGAAGTGAAGCGCGAACCTGCCTGCGGGGGGGCTCCCCGCTGGTGCCGGTGGCGGGGGTCGAACCCGCACGGTGTTGCCACCACGAGATTTTGAGTCTCGCACGTCTGCCAATTCCATCACACCGGCACATTGTTATAATTATAACACAGGATATATGATTTGTCAATACTTAAAATTTAATTTTATGTATGTAATAATTTAAAAGCGTACAGGTTTAGTGCCTGTACGCTTTTATCTTAGTATTCAGCAATGAAGCTTAAAGCGATCGCATCACGAATTGGGATCGAGCGACTTGATTTTGCCGAGAAGGAATTCCTGTATGCGGAGAGCATCATTTGCAGTTACTCCCTTTAAAGTGGTATCAACATCGCCGTTAAGGAGTCCTATATCGGTGATATGGTGATCGTCTGTGCCGTTGATGCCGTACTTATCGGGATTTGCAAGGCTCTGCATAATGATGACAACGTCAGCCATATCAACATTGGTGTCGCAGTTAGCGTCGCCGTACATTGTTGGCTCCTGAGGTTCGTCAGGTTCTGCCTCGGCAATGTTGTCGAAGTCAAGCCAGAGCTGCACGTACTTGCTGTCGGGAGCATATGCAGGGGAAGCAGTGTTCTGCGATGCAAGTTCTGATGCAGTGAGAGCCTTGCTGTATACTCTCATCTCGTAGAACTGAGCCTGCGAATTTCTGCCTGTTTCGGGACAAGCGCCAAGTGTGAGCGGATAGTTCGAATGAGCCACGCCTGCTGTTGTGCCTGTAGCTTTTTCTCCGACGAAGCTGCCGTCAAGATATATTTTGAGCATATTGTTCTCAGCGTCATAAACAGCTGCAACCTGATGCATTTTGCCTAACCAGTCTGAACCGATCGAAGCTGTTGCGCCTCGCCACTCTCCGTCTGCATAGATGAAGAAGTGGAGTAATGTAGGTTCAGCTCTGAGACCGAATGCGTAGTCGCCCTTGCTTATGAACATATTGAACTGCTGGCTGCCTGTAGGGATAAGGTTAGCTTCAACAGTGAAGGAGTTCTTTCCTTCAAGAGAGGATTCAAGTTTGCTGCATGAAGGGATATTTACCGAACCTGTAATATAGTTGCCTGAAGCAGAAGAGCCGAGCTTAGCAGAAGAACCTACAGGAACCGTGAGAGAATTGCTGCTCTTGTCCTGGATAACAGTTCCGTTTGAGCGGAGTTTAGCTGCGAGATCGGTCTTGTCCTTGCTGCTGCTTGATGAAGCAACGGGGATTATGGTATACGACCAGTTGTACTGACGGTTTGACGGCAGGCGATACTGTTCGAGAGTACCCTGTCCGCAGGTGCCGCTGCCTGTTCCCATTGAACCATAGTCAACACTGAGGATAGTCTCGCTTCTTGGTTTGAGCTTGTAAGGGTGATCTGCTCCCTGTAGATCCTCAGGAGTAAAGTGGAGCGCACTTGCTTCGACAGTACCCTCGGAAGCAATGAGGAGACCTGATTTTTTATTTGTGTCGCTTACTGATATCCACTTGACATCGGTAAGATTTCCGCAGTCATCGGATTTCAGGAAAGGATAGAACATATCGGATACCGTGCTTTCCCAGACACCCGATCTGCCGTTGGTCTTACGGTCGTTGAATGTCTCGACTGGGCCGTTTCCGTACCAGCTGAGCTGTTCTGCTCCATCAGGGAGCTTCATAAGTGAGCCTACACGGATAAAGTTTCCGAGACCGGCACCGACTGCGTTAACGTTGAATTCTACCTTAACGCTTCCGTCACAGTGTATGGTATATGTGATATCGACCTTTGCATTGCCTGCGTTCGGAAGAGTGAGGTGAGAGATGACTATCTGATCGCCGTCTTCGCCCTCTTTGACATCTATGGAGTCACATTTTGCACCGTTCATTGCCTTGCGCCACTTTGAATCGAATGTGCCGTTTGAGCCCCAGCCCGTATCGTTTTCAACATTGCCGCGCCAGAAATTAGGTGCGGGACCGTCCTTGATGAGCAGTTCGCCGTTGTAAGCGTAAGAGCTCATAAGACCTGTTGACTTGCTGATTGAGAAGTTGAATCCGCTTCCTGTAGGAACATAGAAATCGGGAGTATCGATCACAGTAACGCTGCTGCTGCCCGTATCATACTTAACGACCTTGCCTGTTGAAGTGAGCTTGATCTGTCCGTAGGCTATCTCTGAGCCAGCGGGAAGGACATCTGTACCTTTCTTTGTGGTAACAGACATATCAAGGCAGAACTCATCGCCTGCAAGAGCGTTCTTAGGTATCTTGAACGGTACCTTGACTGTATTCTTTGAAAGAGGAGCGCATGAAGCATCAGTGATTGTGCCGCCGTCAATTTCGATACCGTTTTTCAGAAGCTTCCATGACAGGTCGTAGCTGCTGAGATCGACGAAATTGTTTTCGTTGTATACACTTACAAGCTGATCGCTGAGCTGAGCAGAATCAGCGGAGAACCAGAAGCTCTGGTACTGATATTTTACTTCGGCAAGCTCGGGCTGCGGAGTTCTGTCAGGGTTGATAAGACCGTTCTCGCAGAAGCTGTTATCATTGGGGTAATCGCCCCAGTCGCCGCCGTAGCCGTAATATTTGCCCTTTGCTTCATCTTTGTAAAGGTTTTGTTTTGCGTATGATTCTGAGTAGTAATCCCAGCCGCCGTTAGGAACAGCAACAGCTCTTGACTGGTCGACCCAGTCCCAGATGAAGCCGCCCAGCATATTCTCGCCTCTGCGGATAACGTCCCAGTATTCCTTGAGAGCGCCGACAGAATTGCCCATAGCGTGATCGTATTCGCACATTACATAAGGTATCTTTCCCTTGCCTGCGTTACTTCCGATAGCGTTGGAGCCGGGATACATATTGCTTCCCATATCAACGCCCATGCCGCTGCCCTGACCTTCACTGTGTACAGGACGGGTGGAGTCATTGTTCTTGAAGTACCATATCATATCGCGGAACATACCGCCTGCATCGGTCGGTGTTCCGGTATAGCCCATTTCGTTGCCTATCGACCATGCGATAATGGAAGGATTGTTTTTCAGGCGCTTGAAGGCAGTTTCTGTTCTGTCCATAGCGAGTTCGTAGAACAGTGCCTTTGTGTTATTGTTTTTACCGTCCTGAAGCGCATGGCACTCCATATTTGTCTCGCCCATAACGTACATACCGTACTTGTTTGCGAGCCAGTAGAGATACGAGTCGTTGCTGTAATGAGAGGTTCTTATCGCGTTGACGTTATTTTTCTTCATAAGGGAGATGTCTTCGAGGATAGTTTCCTGAGGGACAGCCTTTCCATAGAACGGGTCGGTGTCGTGACGGTTAACGCCTTTGAGGAGGAGGCGCTTGCCGTTGATAGTGATAGGCTGCCAGCTGCTTGTGGTAACTCTGTAAGAGTTGTCAACAGCTGTACGTGTGAAACCTATCTCGCGGAATCCGAGCTGAGATGAGAGGATCTCCTGCTCGTTGCCCTTGTCATCGAGGAGTTTGAGAACGAGAGCATATATATTAGGTGTTTCAGCCGACCATAGCTTTGGTGATTTTACGTTAGTCTTGATGGTGAACTCGCCGTTTTTGCCCGCCGAGAGTTCGCTGAGCTTTACGGAAGCGCCGCTGAGGATATTATTACCTGCTTCGTCGTAAGCTTCAGCAGCGACGCTCCAGCCGTTTCTCGCATTACCTGAGAGGTTGCGGATATCAAGATCGATCTGGAGAGCGGCATTGGTGTAGCTGTCATCGAGGTCTGTCGTTACTTTATAGTCTCTTATCTGCATTTCGGGAGCACTTACGAGGAAAACATCGCGGAAGATACCGCCGTCATAGATCATATCCTGATCCTCGAACCATGTTCCGTCGCAGAACTTGTGGACTTCAACGGCGAGTGTATTCTCACCGTCTTTGAGAAGGTCGGTAATGTCGAAGCGGTGAGGGCTGAATGTGTCCTCGCTGTAGCCCACTGCTGTGCCGTTGACATATACATAGTAAGCCGATTCAACGCCGTCGAACTCGATGTATACACGTCTGCCTGACTGACGCATTGTACTGTCAACGGTGAATTTTTTGCGGTAAAGACCTACAGGGTTATAGTTTGTGGGAGCCTGCGGAGCAGGTACGTAGCTGTCGTACTTTGACTGCCACGGCTGATTAATGTTGGTATAGATCGAGTGATCGAATCCCTGAGCAGTCCAGCTCTTTGGGAGCTGAACGGTTTTCCAGCCATGATCGGCAGAGGGATGAAAATCGGTCTTGAAGCAGCCTGCATTGATGTGTGACTGAGCATCGGTGGAGTTTTGAACAACTACCAGATCCCAGTTTTCGTCTTTTCCTGTCAGCATCTGGAGATATTCGGAATCCGAACGTGCATTGTAGTCCCATACAGCATTCACAGCTGTCTCGGTGCTGTGGAATGGTACAGGGTTGCAGGAAGCGGCTTCGCGGTTGACCGCGAAAACGTCCTCCGCACCGTTTTTGCCTGTCCACTCATTGCCTGTAAACTGAGCGGCGGCAGCCTTGTTAGTGTTGGGGACGATCGTTCCCATGGACATAGCTGCTGTCATAACGGCAACAGCTGTTGAAACAAATCGTTTCATAAGTATTCCTCCTTTTTTTTATTATTCCCCTAATATTTTTGCTTTGACAATTAATGCTGGTTATTGTACTTTGTTTATAATAATCGTTCGTTAATCGTCATCTTATATGTATAATATAACATATTAATCGTGCGATTGCAACAATATTTTTAAATATAGTGAAAATTTTATAAGAATTAGTAAATTCTGTGCGCTTTTTTACCAAAAAGGACCACTCTCATATCATGAGAGTGGTCCTGCGGTCAGTCACTTTCTATTATATTTTTGATATCCTGCATACGGCTGTCCCATTCAGCGCTTTGATCCGCACATTTTTTCAGATCATCTGTAAGCAGATCAAGCTTATACGGGGGGAGGTCTTTTTTGTAGCGGAGCTTATGTTCGAGGCTTGCCCAGAAGTCCATGGCAATAGTTCTCAGCTGTACCTCTGCCTTCACGAGCCTTTTTTCGTTTTCGAGGAAAATAGGGACTTCTACAATAAGATGCAGGCTTCTGTAGCCGTTGGGCTTGGGATCTTTGATATAGTCCTTTTTCTCGATGAGGAAGATGTCGTCCTGCTTCAGAAAGCAGTCGGCAAGACGATAGATGTCCTGCACGAATGAGCACACGACGCGGATACCAGCGATGTCGCTTATATTCTTCTCGATAGCTTCCACATTTCGCGGGATATGTTTGGTTATTATCTTGCGGAATATACTTCCGTAGCTTTTAATTCTTGACTGAATGAACTCAATGGGGTTGCTCTCACCGTTTATTGAGAACTGCTCATTGAGTACGCGGAATTTAGTCTCGATCTCCATTATAGCGCACTTGTAGTACGTGAAAAACTGCTGCATGGGGATCATATTGTTTTCGACGGAGCGAAGGAACTCTGTCTCGGTCATTTCTGTCTCGGAGAGCTCCATTATATTATGAATTACATCGTTCTGAGTGTTCATATATTCATTTCCTCACTAACGGATATGTGATATCTAACATTATAACATCAAAGTGCCGAAAGGTCAATCGCTTCCGTGAAGTTTCAT
>CACZEJ010000084.1 GCA_902780115.1 Ruminococcus flavefaciens
ATGGGTCTTGAGAGACTTGCTTGTGTAATGCAGGGCGTTGACAATATCTTCGAGGTAGATACTGTTCAGAATATCATGAAGCACATCTCCTCCATTGCAGGTGTTGAATATAAGAAGGACGCTAAGAAGGACGTTTCGCTCCGTGTTATCACAGACCACATCAGAAGCACAACATTCATGGTAGGCGACGGTATCCTTCCTTCAAATGAGGGACGCGGATATGTTCTCCGCCGTCTGCTGAGAAGAGCTGCTCGTCACGGCAGACTCTTAGGCGTAAAGAGACCTTTCCTTACAGAGGTTTGTGATACAGTTATCAACGAGAACGCTAACGCTTACCCTGAGCTTGCTGAAAAGCGCGATTATATCAAGAAGATAATCGGTGTTGAGGAAGAAGCTTTTGCAAAGACTATCGACAAGGGTACAGAGCTTCTCAATCAGTTCACAGAAAAGCTTGCTGCTGAGGGCGGAAAAGTCCTCTCAGGCGACGACGCATTCAAGCTTTCAGATACATACGGCTTCCCGATAGACCTCACAGAGGAAATATGCGAGGAGAAGGGCTATACAGTTGACCGTGACCGTTTCACAGAGCTTGCCAAGGAGCAGAGAGCAAGAGCTAAGGCTGACCACGCTGCAAAGGCTGGTTCTTCATGGGCTGACAACAGCATCAAGGTAGACGCTCCTGCAACTATATTTACAGGATATACAGACTTCGAGGCTGAGGACGCTGAGATACTTGCTATATACAAGGACGGCGCTGAGGTAGAGACAGCTGTTGAGGGCGACGATGTTGTTATCGTTCTCGATGTTACACCTTTCTACGCTGAGAGCGGCGGACAGGTAGGCGACACAGGTATGCTCATCAACGGTGCAAATATCGCTTCTGTTGATGATACTATAAAGTCTGAGGGACACTTCCTCCACATCGCTACAGTTGAGCAGGGAAGCATCTCCAAGGGCGACAAGGTGCTCGCTCAGATAGAGAAGGATCGCAGAATGGCTATCATGCGCAACCATACCACTGCACATCTTCTCCAGCACGCACTCAGACAGGTGCTCGGCGACCACGTTCATCAGGCAGGACAGCTCGTTAACGAAAAGGCTTGCCGTTTCGACTTCAATCACTTCAGCGCTATGACTGAGGAAGAGATAGCAAGAGTCGAGGAGATCGTAAACGCTGAGATCATGGCTTCATTCCCTGTTACTATGCAGGAAATGCCTATCGAGGAAGCAAGAAAGCTGGGTGCTATGGCTCTCTTCGGTGAGAAGTACGGCAATACTGTCCGCGTTGTAACTGCAAACAAGTCAGTTGAATTCTGCGGCGGTACTCATATATCAAATACTGCTCAGATCGGTCTGTTCAAGATAGTTTCCGAAAGCTCTGTTGCAGCAGGCGTAAGACGTATCGAAGCTGTTACAGGTATGAACGTTATCGCTCTCCTCAACGAGTTCAAGAGCACTATCATCAAGTCGGCAAAGGCTCTCAAGCTTGCAAATATCACAGAGCTCCCCGAGAAGTGTGCTGCGATCGCTGCTGAATCCAAGGAGAAGGACAAGAAGTTGGAAAGCCTTACTCAGCAGATCGCTAACTCCAAGACAGCTGCTCTCTTCGACAACGCTAAGGAAGTCGGCGGCGTGAAGATAGTATCCGCACGTATGGACGGTTCAGCTCCTGATGCACTGAGAAAGCTGGGAGACAGCGTCAAGGACAAGAATGAAGCTATTATAGCTCTCTTTGCAGGCACTGTCGGCGAAAAGGGCACATTCTACTGCGTATGTACAAAGGAAGCTGTTGCAAAGGGCGCCAACGCAGGCAAGATCGTCCGCGAGATAGCTGCTGTAACAGGCGGTAAGGGCGGCGGAAAGCCTGACGGAGCTATGGCAGGTGCAGGCGATATCGCTAAGATTGACGAGGCACTTGCTAAGTTTGCGGACGTTGTTGCTGACACTGTTAAGTAATTCTAAGGGCGGCTCAGTCCGCTCCGATATAAAAAATATTGTAAAGGAGAATCAGTATGGATTGTTTATTCTGTAAAATTATCGATGGCGAGATCCCAAGCACAAAGGTCTATGAGGACGAGTTTGTCTATGCTTTCAAGGACATCGCTCCTATAGCACCTGTTCACTACCTTATAATCCCTAAGGTGCATATCTCCTCTGCTAATGAGATAACTTCGGAAAATTCCGCTTCTGTAGCAAAGGTATTTGAAGCTGCTGCAAAGATCGCAAAGGCTGAGGGCATCGAAAGCTACCGTATAATCAATAACTGCGGCGACGATGCAGGTCAGACCGTAAAGCATCTGCATTTCCATATGCTTGCAGGCGTAAAAATGGGTTGGGGTCCTGAATCCCTCGGCAAAACTGAATAAGGAGTGTTGATCGTGGAAAATACTTATAAATTAAAGGTCGCAGGTCTTGAGAGAGAGCTCCCTATCTGCCCTCTTAATGATAAGCTGGATATCGCTGCTTTCGTTATGTTCTCAGATGTTGAGCTTACCATGGCTGTTGCAAATGAGCTTCTCGCAAAATCTCCTTACTTTGATGTTATAGTGACCGCTGAGTCAAAGGGAATCCCCCTTGCTTACGAAATGGCAAGAGAGAGCGGAAAGCCTTATGTAGTAGCAAGAAAGTCCGTTAAGCTCTACATGACAGATCCTATCGCTGTTACTGTAAAGTCCATCACTACTGCTGCTGAGCAGACACTTTACCTCTCACAGGAAAAAGCCGAGATGCTCAGAGGCAAGCAGGTTCTCATAGTTGATGACGTTATCAGCACAGGCGAGTCACTTCTCGCACTGGAAAAGCTTGTCAATGAGGCAGGCGGAGAGATCACAGGTAAGGCAGCCGTTCTTGCTGAGGGCGATGCTGCTGACAGGAAGGATATAATCTTCCTTGAAAAGCTTCCGCTTTTCTTTAAATAAGGTATAATTTATGAAGCGAAAAATGATTGGAGCTGCGGCAGCGTATATGGCGGGATTATTTTTCGCTTCATTTTTTACAAGTCCTGCCCTGATCGTTGGTTTCGCAGCTGTTATCGCAGCAGCGGCTGCTGTGGGCAGGAGATATGGATTCAAAGCCTTTGACTTTGGCGTGATGTCGGTATTCTTTGCAGCTGCGATGATAGTATTCAGTGTTTATACTGCCGTAAATCATGACAGATGCATGACTATGGAGGACTGTAAGGGCAGCTTCCGCGGCGAGGTCACCGATGCTGTTCGGTACAGCGGAGAAAGATCGAACTATATCCTCAGCGGATGCATAAACGGCGATATACCTGCGAGGGTAAGTTTTTACACGCAGGGCACATATGCCGAGATCGGTGATATCATCAGTATAGGCGAATGCACATTTTCACGTCTGTCTTGTGATTATCTGTTCGACAGTGAGCGGTATTACAAGTCAGAGGGAGTCTTCCTTGCACTGGATAGTGCAAAGGATATCAGTATCGAGCATACCGATGCTAAAAAACTGAGCAGGGCGGCAGCTTCATACCGTGAGCGCATTATTTCTGATTTCCGCGTGAAGATGGGAGATGACAGCGGCGACCTGCTGGCAGGTATGGTCTTCGGCGAAAAACGCGGCATGGATCAGGGTGTGAAAACCGCTTTATACCGCTGCGGGATAGGTCATATTCTGGCAGTATCGGGACTTCATGTTTCGGTGGCTGTGCTTGTTCTCATGGGACTTCTCAGAATGTGTCGGGTGAATAAATACGTTTCCTTTGCTGTCATGGAAGCATTGATAATATTTATCACAGCCCTTGCGAATTATCCTGTTTCCGCGATACGTGCTGCAATAATGATGAATTTCTTTTATGCGGCAGGACTTTTCCGACGGCAGAACGACTCCTTCAACGCACTTGCGGGTGCTGTTCTGCTAATATGTATTTGTCAGCCATATGCAATATACGACAGCGGATTTATTCTGTCGGTTGCAGGTACTTTCGGTATCGCGGTTTTTGCACCGTACATGACGAAAGATATGCCGAGAGATACTTTGCTTCAGAAAGCAATAGCAAACTTTGCGGTAATGCTGTGTACAACAGTCTGTATACTTCCGTTTTCACTTATGTACTTTGATGAAACATCACTTGTTTCGCCGCTTACAAATATAATTATCGTTCCGTTCTGTTCCCTGTCAATGGTCATAGGGCTGATATATGCTCTGACCGCAGGGATAGTCGATCTTCTGCCGTTTGCAAAGGCTGTGAACGATATGGTGCTGCGCATATCAGATGCCGCTGCTCATATAAGGTACACTCATTTTGCGTGTGACAGCAGGGCAGTCAGAGGCGGACTGATAATATGTGCGATATGTGTCGCGTTCGCAGCTGCCATATTCAGAAACAGGCGTTATATCTGTGTTTCAGCAGCTGCGGCTGTTGCATTCCTTTTTGCCGGAAGCGGTATTTCACAGATGAAGCGCAGCGAACAGACTATAGTTGCAGTTTTAGGCAAAGGAAACAATGCAGCGATTGTTGTGAGCTCAAACGGTACAGCAGAGGTCATCGACCTGAGCGGTCATTACCGTTCGGCTGCATATGTGAAAAAGTACCTTTCCCGAAACGGTATCGGCAGAGTTGATAATGTTGTTCTCATGGAAAATGTCAATGCGGCTTTTGCTTCATATGACAAGGAGCTGAGTTATACCGATGTAGGGAACTGGCTTGTTGCGTGTGAAGACGAAGTTGTAGGGGTCGATATGGAAATTTCCACTGTAGGAAGCTCTGCGGAGATAAGATGCGGTGATATGAGCATCTCCTTCGATGACGGAGCAGTACGTGTGGAAGACAGCGGCAGCTCGGTATGCTTTGCCGATAGCATAAAAGCTGTAAAGGATAGCGGCAGCCTTGCCGTTATATGCGGGAATTCTCCGCAAGATGCCGATGTTCCCGATAATACGCTGTTTATCAGCGGAAACAATAATTTTGAGATAGTGCTGTCGGATAGCGGCAGCTTTGATATAAGGAGGCTGTAATGCCACAGACAGACCCTAAGTCCATTAAGGCTCAGCTCAAAAAGGGCGAGCTGAAAAATCTGTACTATATCTTCGGAAAAAATATCCCCGAAGTCGAAAAGATAACAAAGTTCATAATCAGGGAGGCTGTCGGCGATAATGAGGAGTTCGCCCTTAATAAGCTGGACGGCAGATACCTTGATACCTCGGAGCTTTACGATATGATACAGATGATGCCTATGATGGCGGAGCATAACTGTATCCTCATAAATGACTATAACTGCGAAAAGCCCCGTGAAAATATGGCTGGACTGAGAGCGGACGATCTCAATAAAAAGCTCATGGAAGCTCTGAAGGATATACCGCCGCAGACAGTTGTTATCTTTAATGTCACAGGCTTTGAGATAGCTGTTAAGGCTGACTTCAAAACGGGCAAAAGCATAATCAAGGACAAGAATAAAAAGCTTGCCGATTATGCTGCAAAGTGCGGCGAACTTGTGGAATGTGCCATAAAGACCGAGGCAGAGCTTGCAAAAGATATCGCTGCAAGTGTTTCTGCAAGGGGAGGGCTGATATCTCTTGATACTGCCCGTGAGCTCGCTGAAATGTGTCAGTCGGACACTCTCACTATCAAAAATGAGATAGACAAGCTGTGCTCATATGCGCAGAAAAATGAGATAACGCCTGAGATACTCCATAATCTCGTCCACAGACAGAGCGATGTCACGTTCTTCAAGCTTGCAGACGCTGTTGCGGCTTTTAACAGACGCGCAGCTTTCGATGCTCTTGACGAGCTTATGCAGGATAAGGAAAACCGCGGTGCCGTTCTTGCCAATATAACTGCATCATTTGTAGATATGTACCGCGCTGCCTGTGCAAGGAAGTGCGGCAAACAGATAATCGACGTGAAGAATGATTTTGGCTATGTTTGGGAATTCAAGGTGAAAAATGCCTTCCGTGACAGCTCACGAATGAGCATACGAAGGCTGCGTGAGTGCATAGGGATACTGCGCGATACCAATGTGAAGCTCAATTCGGGCGGCGGTGACGAGAAGATCATTCTCGAGCAGACGGTCACAAAAATGCTCATGACAAAAAATTAGCGGAGGATATCATGATAAAAATAGATGAAGCTATCATAGTTGAGGGCAAATACGACAAGATAAAGCTCGCTTCTATAGTTGATGCAGTCATAATCATTACAAATGGTTTCGGTATTTTCAAAGACAGCGAAAAGCTGGAGCTTATCCGCTATTACGCTAAAAAAACAGGTATAATAATCCTCACCGATTCCGATGCGGCAGGTCGGAAGATAAGAGGCTATATAAAAGGTGCTGTGGGCAGCGGAAAGGTCACGAATGTCTATATACCCGATGTTTTCGGCAAGGAAAAACGCAAGACAAAGCCTTCAGCTGAGGGCAAGCTGGGTGTTGAAGGCATTGACGTACAAACCCTGCTGAGCGCTTTTGAAAAGTCGGGGATAACTGCTTCAGAGGGCGGAAAGCGCTCGGATATCACTAAGATGACCCTTTATGAGCTGGGACTGAGCGGCGGCGACAACAGCCGTGAGCTCCGCGAGAGGCTCCAGCACAGTCTGGGACTGCCCAAGCAGCTCTCCGCAGGCGCTCTTGTAGAGGTGCTGTGTACTATGATGGACAGCGCTGAGCTTGCACGTATAACTCAGAAAATTAAGGAGGAATACAATGGTATATAGCAGCCTGCTGTTTATATACGGGTTCCTGCCGATATCACTGCTGCTGTTTTATCTTACACCAAAAAAGTTCAGGGAGCTGACGCTCCTTGTTCTGAGCATGGTGTTCTGCGGCATGATAAGCCTGTATTTTCTCGTATTTATGCTCGTATATACCGCAGTAAACTATGGATTCGCCCATATGATAAGCAAGGTCAGGAAGAACGATAAGCTCGTTGCAGTCCCGCTTGCCTGCGGTATAACCTTTGATCTTGTAACGATACTGGTATTCCGTACCCAATATTTCACATGGCTTCAGTGGATAATAAAAGTTCCCGAAGGCTTCTATCCTGTGGGAATTTCATTCTTTACCCTTGCAGCTATAGGCACTCTCATTGATATATATAAGGGCAGGGTAAAGGCTGACAGAAATATCGTGCGGTTTGCTCTGTATATGATGTTCTTCCCGAGACTCATAATGGGACCTCTTCTGCGATACGGCGTTTTCACGAAGGCACTGGACAACCGAAATGAGTGTCTTGCGGAGACAGGAAAGGGAATGGGCATCTTTGCAAAGGGACTGGTCAAGAAGGTCATTGCAGCAGACGGCTTGTTCAAGCTGTACTGCGCTGTTAATGCTGTGAACGTAAGTGAGATGTCTGCTATGACTGCATGGCCTTTACTATACTTTGTCGGGAGTTGCCGATATGGGCATGGGCATAGCTTACTTTTTCGGATTCAGATTCCCTCAGAGCTTCAATTATCCGCTGCTCAGCATCAGGATAAAATACTTCGCAGCCCGCTGGCAGTCACAGGTCATACAGTGGCTGAGAAGGTATGTCACGAAGCCTATATATAATGTGTGTTCAAAGCGCTGGATGAAGGAAGCTGTCTTCGTCTTCGGGTGGACAATTTTCGGATTCTGGTATACAGTCGGTATCAACGGTACGCTATGGGGATTCCTCATTGGTCTTGCCGTTGTTATCGAGGGCAGACTGCTCAGGAACAAGCCGCTGAATATCACAGGCTGTATCTATACGTTCTTAGTAGTTATCTTTTGTACGGTATTCCTTGCAGGAAACGGTGCGGAATACTCAGTCAGGTATCTTTTCGCCATGATAGGCGGAAACGGCAGTTTTGCTGATTCCCAGTCATTCTATCTGCTCAAATCCTATATAGTTATGCTGCTTGTTTCCATGTATGCGGCAACTGATCTTTTCAGGAACATGATGCTGCGTACAGGCAGGAAAAAGGTTAAGGCGTTTGTGAACGCTGTTACTCCTTTAATAGTAGTGCTTGCTCTGGCAGTGTGTACAGCTCTCATGTCGTATGACGGAAGCTCCGATATGATACTTCTGAAACTGTAAGGAGGGACGTATGAGTAAACGTATGAATAAGATCACGGCTGTAATATCGCTCACTTTTATAGCTGTATTCGGAAGTATCACTATGTTCAGCCATAAGCTGCCCGATTCATTTTCCGAGGACAGAGAGCTCGCAGTTTTGCCGTGTATTGATGCGGAAGGACTGTACAGCGGCAGCGTAACAGCTGAGCTCGGCTCATATGTTGCCGATCATTTTGCAGGCAGGCATTTGTGGGTCGCTGCCAAGACAGCCTTGCAGACAGAGCTTTCGGAGAGCATTGTCAATGGAGTTTATATAAGTGATGACAGAATGCTTTATGTGGAAAGCGCACAGAGGAGTTCAGAGGAAGTCATGGACGATGCAGCAGCTGTCAACAGTTTTTCGGTGAAATATGACGGCACGGTCTATTTCGCAGCTATACCTACATCAGCAGGTGTTTACGGTGATGTACTGCCGTCGCATATGATAATCAATTCAGAGAAGCAGCAGATAAACGATCTTTATGACGCTCTTGGCAATGACATAAGAAAGATCGACGCTTATGATATCCTTAAAATGATGAAGGATAACTATATTTTTTATCGCAACGATACTAAGTGGACCTGCTATGGGGCATATTGTGTTTATAAGACTGTCGTTCAGAAGCTGGGTTTTCAGCCGACACTGTATGATAAATTCTCCATAGAACACGTTACCGACAGATTCAGAGGGAATCTCTACAACAAAACTCTCTCGAAACGTACAAAGGCTGATATCCTTGATATCTACAGATATAAAGATGCGGCTGATGACGTTGTATGTGAATGTATCGGTAATGACGGTAAAGTTTCAAAGGGCACTGTATTCGACAGGAGCAGGCTCGATACAAGTAATATGTACTCTATGTATCTGGGCGAAGCTGCACCTGTTATGAAGATAAAGACCAGTGTAAACAACGAAAAAAAGCTCCTTGTGATAAAGGACAGCTATGCGGACTGCTTTGTTCCGTTTCTCATGCAGCATTACAGCGAGATCGCTGTGGTTTCTCCTGAGAAACTGGACAGACCGCTGACGGAAGAACTTGACATCAATGAATATGGACAGACACTTTTCTTGTTCGGCATCGAGGATCTCAGCAGCAGATCCGATCTTACTAAAATAATTGAAAGGAATTGAGGTTTATGAAGGCTCTTGTTACAGGTGCAACATCAGGCATTGGAAAAAGTATTGCAAAAAAGCTTGCTAAGAGAGGCTGGAAGCTTATACTTACAGGCAGAAATGAAGCTGTCCTTAAAAAGATGCAGGCAGCTTTCGGAAATGATACCGAGATAATCACAGCCGATCTTTCAAAGCGCGAGGAGGTATTCCGCGTTTATGAGCTTTGCAGGGACAAAGGTGTCGATATGCTCGTCAATAACGCAGGCTACGGTCTGTTCGGCAAATTCGACGAGACAGATATGGAAGATGAGCTGAACATGATCGACCTGAATATCACTGCTCTCCATATCCTCACAAAGCTCTTTCTCAGTGACTTCAAGAAAAAAGACAGCGGTATCATACTAAATGTTGCTTCTGCCGCAGGCTTTATGGCAGGACCTCTCATGTCGTCGTATTATGCTTCAAAGAATTATGTCCTGAAGCTTTCTATTGCAATTTATGAGGAGCTTCGCAGAGACAGGTCAAATGTTTCCATAACCGTACTCTGT
>CACZEJ010000085.1 GCA_902780115.1 Ruminococcus flavefaciens
CGTCCATATGACCGTACTCAAACGCGGAGCTCTCGCGTATATCCACAAGTATATATTCCGAGCGATCAAGCTTTTCAAGCTCGGCAACAGTAATGATACTGCTCATTCAAACACCTCTTTATTCTTCTCGATAGGCAGTTCCACGGTAAATACCGTACCCTTGCCCACTTCACTTTCCACATGGATATTGCCGTTGTGGTACATAACGCCGTGCTTAACGATAGAAAGTCCCAGACCCGTACCCTTTATCCTCCGCGAGCGGCTTTTGTCAACGCGGTAAAAGCGCTCGAAGATACGTCCGATATGCTGTCTCGGTATACCCATGCCCGTATCGCTGACCGTTATCATAGCCATCTGCGGTATATGGGATATCTTCACATCGAGCTTTCCGCCGTTTGTATTGTACTTTATAGCGTTGTCACAGAGATTGTACAGCACCTCGCTGAGCACCGTCCTGCTGCCCATAAGGGATACTCTGTCGCCGTTCAGTGAAACTGTCACATTTTTCTCCTCCGCACTGAGCTTCAGGCGGCTGAGGACTTCCTCTGCAAGTGCGTACAGCTCCACGCTCTCGTTTTCACGGGGAGCAGAATCCTCGTCCAGCTTGGAGAGGGCAACTATATCGTTTATGAGATTTATGAGCCTTTCGGCTTCACTGCGGATATTCTCCCCGAACTGCGCAACGTCATCCTGCTGCACCATACCGTTGGCGAGCATATCCGATATGCCGTATATGGTCGTGAGCGGAGTTTTCAGCTCATGGGAGACATTCGATGTGAACTCACGGCGCATAGTCTCAAGCTCCTGTTTTTCGGTAACGTCCATGATGAACACCACCAGTCCGCAGACCATATCTATGCTGTTTGCAGGGCTTGCGATGACCTCGCGCTGACCGTTTCCCGTGCGGAGTATGCACTCCGAACGCCTTCCGCCCAGAGCATTGAGCAGACATCGGCGGAACACCTCGGAATTGTTCAGAGCGTATATGCTCTGTCCCTCGGTAAACGCACCTGCTCCGAGGAGCTTTTTCGCACTGGAATTGCAGGCAAGCACACTGAGCTTCGGGTCGGCAATGATAAGACCTTCCGTCATGCTCTCGGTCATGAGGCTGAACTGCTCACGGCTGCGGATTATCTCGTCCATCTGCCTGTTGACCTTGCGGTTCTGTGAGCGGAGCTTCTCCAGAAGCGGCGCAAGCTCCTTGTAGCTTTTTTGAGTATCGGGGTTAGCGAGGTCGATGTCGTTTATAGGCTTGACGATGTTCCTTGAAACTGCCGACGCGGAAAGTGCCGAGAACAGTGCTACGGCTGCAAGTATCAGCAGCATCGGGTTAAGCACCTTCAGGAGCTGTGCCGTAAAGGATATATGCGTTCCCGAAACTCTTATCACAGAACCGTCTTTGAGCCTTACAGCGTGGTTTACGGTCTTCTGCATGATAGTCTTGGAATACCTCGACGAGCTTCCCTCGCCTGTTTCAAAAGCCTGTGATATCTCCGTGCGGTCGGCATGGTTTTCGAGGAAATCGGGATCCTGCTCAGAATCGTATATGACCTTTCCCCGTGCATTTATCCAAGTAATGCGGATATTCTCGTCTATCTCCACATCGTCGAGGTATTTTCCGCCGCACTCCTCAACAGCCTTAGTTATGAGCATCGCATCTCTCCTGACCGCATATTCCACGGAATCTATAGATCTGTTGTACATAAGGGCTGTTACAAGGACGATCGCCGCAACGACAGCGGCAACGCATATGGTCGTGATACCCAGAAATATCTTCTTAGTCAACGGGCTCGTCACCTGCCTTATAGCCAACGCCGCGTATAGTCTCTATGACCTCGCCGCAGCTTCCCAGCTTCTGGCGCAGAGTCCTTATGTGTACATCGACTGTACGGCTCTCGCCTGCGAAATCATACCCCCAGATCTCTTTCAGGAGGCCATCGCGCGAGAACACCTCTCCCCTGTGCTTCATGAGCAGCAGGAGCATATCGTACTCTTTCAGGGTAAGAGTCACCTTGCAGCCTTCCGCAAAGACCTCATGCTTGGACGGATAGACGCAAAGTCCGCCTATCTCCAGTCTTTCGGTCTCCGCATGACTGTCGGAAGCTCTGCGCAGGAGCGCTTTTATGCGTGAGATAAGCTCCATAGTGCCGAATGGCTTGGCGATATAGTCATCAGCGCCGCTGTCCAGACCCTCCACCTTGTCCATCTCCGAATCCTTGGCGGTGAGCATTATTACAGGGAGCTTTCTTGTCTCGGGAGCATTCCTCAGCTTTTTCAGCACCTCAAGACCGTCCTCCTCGGGAAGCATACGGTCAAGGAGCAGCAGGTCGGGCAGCTCATGCTCCATGGCATCACGCAGCGCCGACGGAGTTTCAAAGCCTTCCGCCTCCATGCCTGAGCTTCTCAGCGCATACAGGACGAAATTGCGGATACCCGCTTCATCTTCGAGCATATATATCATAAAAAAGCCTCCTCAACTCTTAACTCTCAACTATCAACTCTCAACTACTATTATTATACGGTAAACGGGACGGGAATTCAAGTCCTATGTTCAAAACAGCCGAAAATCCGTGGATTTGCGCCATAATTTTTTTGTGTATTTTTTAAAAAATAGTTGAATTTCTCCGTTGTTTGTGTTATACTGTAATGTGCAGACTTTTGCATACTTTTAAATGTATCCGCTTTTTTCTAATGGCGGAGGATCGGAGATAATATGAATTTCACAAATATGCTCGCTTTATTACAAATATCAGACGCTGAAAATCCTACGATATTCCCATTTCCATTTGAAATGCACCTTGCACTTGCTATAATATCATTCCTGTTTTTCAGCTATAGATTCGCTACTCAGAAAAAGCCCTTCCAGCTTATTTTTGCAGTAGCTCCCGCACTTTCGCTCTTGCTGTGGGTGTCTGACAACAAAACTCTTTTCTACGGACTCGGACTGGTCGAGCTTGCTCTTATCGTCATCGCAATAATAACATCTATCGTTTGCAAGCCGAAAAAGACCGAAGAAGCAGCTCCGCAGAACAGCTCCAAGGAGGAATGAGCTTTGAAGATAGCTGTACTCGACTGGTACACCGTCAATATCAGCGGTGATATCCCCACAACTCAGCTCGAGGAGCTGGGCGAAGTAAAGATAATACCACTGACAAAGCCCGAGGAAACTGCTGCCAATATCGGCGACGCAGATATCGTCCTCTGCAACAAGGTGCTCATCACTCCCGAAGTGATCGACGCTTGTCCCAATATAAAATATGTAGGTCTTTTCGCCACAGGCTTCAACAACGTGGATATAGAATACGCCGCAAAGAAAGGCATCACTGTATGCAATGCGGGACAGTACTCCACTAATTCCGTGGCTCAGCAGACCTTCGCGTACATACTCGACCGCTTCAGCCGCGTAAGGGACTACGATACCGCCGTAAAGAACGGCGAATGGGAGCGCTCTCCTGCGTTCTCCTACTTCCCTGTCCCAACATACGAGCTGGCAGGCAAGACCCTTTCCATCGTCGGATTCGGTTCTATCGGCAGAAAAGTCGCTGAGATAGGCTCGGCTTTCGGCATGAATATAGTCATCAGCACAAGAACTCAGCCCAAAGACTGCCCTTATGAAGTCACCGATCTGTTTACAGCTGCGGAAAAAGCTGACGTGCTCACATTCCACTGCCCTCTTACGGACAAGACCGCAGGCATAGTAAACAGCGAGCTGATCTCACATATGAAGTCCTCGGCTATGCTGATAAATACCTCACGCGGCGGCGTTGTGAATGAATCCGACCTCGCGCAGGCACTCAACAGCGGCAAGATAGCTGCTGCGTACCTTGATGTACTCGTGAAAGAGCCGATGTCTCCCGACACGCCCCTCAAGGGTGCGAAGAACTGCTTCATCACGCCCCATACAGCATGGGCTCCACTTGAAACACGCCAGCGCCTCGTTAATATCGTCTGCGATAATATCAGAGCCTGGCAGAATGGTTCACCGCAAAACAAAGTCAACTGAAAGAAGTTATAAATATGAGAAATATATCCGAAAAACAGCGTATCGTCATAAAGCTGGGTACCTCTACCCTTGCTCATAAGACAGGCAAGCTGAATATCCGCCGCATGACCAACCTTGTGCGCGTAATATCCGACCTCCACAACTCAGGCCGTGAAATAATCATGGTATCCTCGGGTGCTGTAGGTCTGGGCGCAGGCAAGCTGGGGCTCCCCGAAAAGCCTAAGGATACCAAAACAAAGCAGGCTGTAGCCGCTATCGGTCAGTGTGAGCTCATGCACGTATACGACGATATGTTCGCAAAGTACAGCGTTACGGTCGCTCAGATACTGCTCACAAAGACCATTATCAATAACCCCAATCACTGCGAGAACTTCATGAACACCGTGGAGAAGCTGGTGGGCATGGACGTTATTCCTATAGTCAATGAGAACGATACCATCGCTATCGACGAGCTGGAGCTTGAAATAGGCGAAAACGATTCCCTTTCAGCTCTCGTTGCGGAGCTGTCCCGTGCAGACCTGCTGCTGATACTCTCGGATATCGACGCTCTCTACGATGACGACCCCCGTTCAAATCCCGATGCAAAGCCTATTCCCCTCGTCGAGAAGATAACTCCCGAGATTGAGGCTATGGCAGGCGGTGCAGGTACAAGTCTCGGCACAGGCGGTATGTCCACGAAGATAACCGCTGCCAAGATAGCCACAAACGCAGGCATAGATATGATAATCATGAACGGAAAAGACCCCGAGAAGCTCTACGACCTCTTTGAGGACAAGGAGATAGGTACTCTTTTCAAGGCACAGTAAATGCAGTTCGCTATGCTGAAACGTAACGGTTCAAGACCGAATAATACTGTAAATTGAAATAGGGAAGAAAATATAGCCATTAGCCGTTAGCCGTTAGCTAAAAGAGTTCGCTTACGCTCACGCTATTTAAATTATTCGCCAAAGGCGACACATTGGCTAATAGCTAAAGGCTAAAGGCTCATAGCTGAGTAGTATGAGTGAAGAAAATACTTTCCTAATTCAATCATTACAAGAATATACATACAAGAGGTGTAAATATGAGTTATACAGAGGAACTGGGCAAAAGAGCCAAGGCTGCCGAAGCAGCTGCGGCAAGTGCCTCAACTTCACAGAAAAACAATGCTCTTGCAGCAATATCAAAAGCTCTTCTCGCAAACAAAGAGCTTATAATCGCTGAAAACGCAAAGGACATCGCCAATGCTAAGGCTAACGGTATGTCAGAAGCAAAGCAGGACAGACTTATGCTGGACGCAAAGCGCATCGAAGGCATCGCTAAGGGCGTTGACGAGATAATCAACCTCGCAGACCCTATCGGCGAGGTCATCGGCGGCGGCAACCGTCCCAACGGCTTGCAGATAATCAAGACCCGTGTACCGCTTGGCGTTATCGGCATCATCTTTGAATCACGCCCTAACGTTACCGTCGATGCAGCTGCTCTCTGCCTGAAAACAGGCAACGTCGTTATCCTCAAGGGTGGCAAGGAGGCTATAAACTCCAATATCTGCCTCGGAAACATCATGAGAAAGGCTGTTGAGGAAGCAGGTCTCCCTGCTGATATGATCCAGGTAGTTGACAAGACCGACCGCGAGACTACAACAGAGCTCATGCGTCTGAACGGTTACGTTGACGTTATTATCCCACGAGGAAGCGCAAACCTCATTCAGGCTGTAGTCAAGAACGCTACTGTTCCTGTTATTGAGACAGGCGCAGGAAACTGCCACGTTTACGTTGACGCTTCTGCCGACCTTGATATGGCTTTGGAGATAACCGACAACGCTAAAACTCAGCGTCCTTCTGTATGCAACGCTATCGAGAGCCTTCTCGTTCACAAGGATATCGCAGACAAGTTCCTGCCCCTTATCGCAGAGCGCTTCAAGGCTCACAACGTAAAGATATACGGCTGCGACAGAACTATCGCTGTCCTCGGTGATACCGTCGAAAAGGCTACCGAGACAGAGTACGCAACAGAATTCAATGACTATATTATCGCTGTAAAGGTAGTGGACGACATCGACGAAGCTATCGCCCATATCAGAAAATACAGCACCAAGCATTCGGAGTGCATAGTTACAAGCTCACTCGAAAATGCTCAGAAGTTCCAGAAGCAGGTAGACGCTGCGGCTGTCTACGTAAACGCTTCTACACGCTTTACAGACGGCGGCGAATTCGGTTTCGGCGCAGAAATAGGCATTTCGACACAGAAGCTCCATGCAAGAGGTCCTATGGGTCTTACCGAACTTACTACAGTTAAGTATCTGATAAACGGAAACGGTCAGATCAGATAAGGAACTCTCAGCAAAAGTTCTATTTTCATTTGATTTTGGAGGTCGAAATGGCTATTAGAAAAGATCTTGACGATATGCTCAACAGCCTTATGGACAACAGCGGCAGCGGTGCTCCTGCACGAAGCCACACTACTCCCAGAGCTGCACGAAAGAGCAAATTCGACGATATGTCGGTCGATGATCTGCTCCATGCTCTTGAAGCAGAAAGAAACCATATATCCGCGGACGAACCGACTGTCGAAAATTCTGCAAATGACGAACCGGCTGCTGTATGGGAATTTGCTCCTCCCCCCCATGATATCCCAGTACCCGATCCCGTATCCGATGAACCGTCGGACGAGGAGGAAGTGCCCAATATCATTGCAGAAGTAATGCATACGGAAGCTTCGGCTGAATCTACAAGAGTATTCGATACTATCCCTATGAATGAGGAGCTCCCGAAGCCTTCAAAGAAAAAAAAGATCGTCATTACAGGCGAACTGCCTGACTACGAAGCCCTCCGCCGTGAGGAATTAGAAAGAGAAAAACAGGCTCAGAGAGCCGCAGAAGCTGCTGCGGAAGAAGCAAGAGCCGCTGAAAGAGCAAGACGTGCTGCCGAAGCTGCTGCAGAGAGACAGCGCCTTCAGGAAGAAGCTGAACAGCGCAGGCTTGCCGAAATAGAAGAAGAAAAAAGACTCCGCGAAGAGCAGGAGGAAAGAGCAAGAAGGATCGCAGAGGCTGCTGCCGAGAAAAAGCGTCTGGCTGAAGAAGCTGCACAGCGCCGTGCCGAAGAAGAAGCAGAAAAGCTCCGTCTTGCACAAGAGGCTGAAGAGCTGCGCAAGGCTCAGGAGGCTGCCGAAAAGCAGCGTCAGCTGGACGAAATGAAGCGCCTTGCCGAGGAAGCTGCCGCAGCAAGCGAACCCACTGCTGTCACATTCACAGAGGAAACTATAGTCAATTCATCTTCTGCCGATAATACCGATCCTGCAATAGAAGCTCTCGACGAAGCAGCCGAGG
>CACZEJ010000086.1 GCA_902780115.1 Ruminococcus flavefaciens
CTGATGAGATCCTTATAGGCAATCCTTATCTATCCTTTCGTATTTATTCTTTCTTTTCCTTGCAGTGCTGACAGCGGTTCATGAAGCTCTCAACGTCGGGGCACTGACGGCTGTCGCCGCTGATAAAGCGAAGCTTTCTGAGGCTTTCGTACTTTCCGTCATCGGGCAGCTCAAAGAGCATATGCTTTATGCCCTTGAGAGTGCTTTTCAGCATGACCGAGCGTACAAGCCCGTCACAGAGCATCATATCGCCGCCGTCGTCATAATCATATACGACGGTCTTATCAGCGCCGTAGGAATATGCAATGAAGCCGATGACATCATCACGGTCAAGTGCCTCTGTGATATGCAGCTCGGCACTTCCCGCAGCTTTTCTCAGCTCCTGATATCCGTCGGAGGAAAGCTTTTCCTGTATCTCCAGCATATTACTTCTCCTTGCCGATAGCATTTCTGATAGCGCGGAGCTCCTCAGGAGTTAGTTCGCGGTACGTACCGGGTTTGAGCATACCCAGTTTAAGAGGTCCGATGCTTATGCGGCGAAGTCTTGCGACTTCAAGACCTACAGCCTCGCACATCTTACGTATCTGTCGGTTCCTGCCCTCTTTTATGGTAATGAGCAGCACAACTCGTCCCTCAGCCTTGTCCTTGACAACTACTGTTGCAGGAAGGGTCTTTTTGCCGTCGATCTCAACGCCCTCAGCAAGTCTCACCAGCTGTTCGTCGTTGATATCGGGGCGGACAGTTACGCGGTATGTCTTTGATATATGGCGGCTCGGGTGCATTATGCTGTTTGCAAACTCACCGTCATTGGTAAAGAGGAGAAGTCCCTCTGAATTTCGGTCAAGGCGGCCTACAGGGTAAACACGCTCCTCAACGCCTTCGAGGAGATCCATAACGCAGCGTCTGTCCAGCTCATCGGAAACAGTAGTGACATAGCCTCTCGGCTTGTTCATCATGAGATACAGGAAGCTGCGCTTCTTAGGCATATAGATACGCTCGCCGTCAATGGTGATAAGGTCCTTGAAACCGCACTTGTCACCAAGCTTTACAGGGTGACCGTTCACCTTTACCCTGCCCTGTGTAATAAGCTCCTCAGCTTTTCTTCTGGAGCAAACGCCGCTGTCGGCGATCATTTTCTGAATTCTTATTTTTTCCACTTTTATCCTATCCTTAACGGGAGAACATACTCCCGAGCTTTTCTTTTAACTTTGCGAATGTTCCCTTTTTCGGTTTTTTCGGCATTTCCGCCGAAGCTTCCATATCTTCCGCCGCATACAGCGGGATCGTACCGACCTCACGCCCCATGAAGCTCACACGGAGCTCTGCCGCTATGTCTCCCTTATGAACGGGAGCATAAACGAAGGGCGGCGAGAGGAGCGTATAAGTAATATCGTCCTCGCTCCCTGTAAGGGAAGTAACAGGGAACACAGGCTTTTCAGCAATGAGCGGCAGTTTGTCACTGCTGCTCCCGACTATATCAACAGACAGTTCCGCAGGCAGCTGTACATCGAGCCTGCGAACGGTATCAAAACCGTAGTCATACATGGCGATATGGTCGTTCCAGTCGTTTCTGTCATTGAGAGTCACGCATATCAGGTCTTTGCCTCCGCGTTCGCAGGCAGACACGAGACATCTTCCCGCTTCGTCGGTAAAACCCGTCTTTACGCCGTAAACTCCGTCATACATTGAAAGCAGCTTATTGGTATTCTTCAGCCAGCGCTCATAGGGAGGAGCTCCGAATTCCAGCTTTATGCTCTGCTGGGAGCATATACTGCGGAACATCTCATTCCCGAGAGCTTCTCTTGCAAGTACTGCCATTTCATACGCCGATGAACCGTGTCCCTCACCTTCAAGACCCGAAGGCGTTACGAAAAATGTCTTTGTCAAGCCCATTTCCCGGGCGCGTTCATTCATAAGCTCTGCAAAGGCTTCCGTGCTGCCTGCTATCCTTACCGCTGCCGCATTTGCAGCGTCATTCCCCGACGGGAGCAGCATACCGCAGCACAGTGCGTATTTTGTAACGATATCTCCTTCGCACAGCCCCATTGATGAACCCTCGACCTTTATTGCATCGCTGTCCACAACGAACTCGTCATAGAGCCCGCCGCTTTCAAGACACAGCAGAGTTGTCATTATCTTGGTCGTGCTTGCCATAGGTAGCTTCTCGTTGCAGTTGAGAGAATATATCACCTCACCTGTATCGGCTGATATCAGCACCGCAGCTTTCGCGGACACATCGGGCTTTTCAGCTGATGCTGCACAAAGACTGCGTACACCGAACGATACAGCAGCAAATGCCGCAAATATACTTATGAGCCGTTTCATAGGCACACCTCCGCATAAGATCTATGCTAAAGGATATGCCTGTATACCATAGGTTATTCTCAGTTGAGCGGAACTGATCCGTCAGTGCTGCCCTCAGCCTTTACCTCATTCTTTGCAGCCTTTTTCTTATTCATGATGCCTGTGATCTTATCAATGATAGCAGGAGCTTTTTCAATAGCGTTGCTGATAGGATCGTTTGCGCCCTCCATATTGACCATCTTTGCCGAGCCGTCTGGAGAGATAACGAGAAATCCCTCGGGCTTTATGGAAACGCCTGCACCTGCACCGCCTCCGAAAAGATCCTTGTCATACTTTGAAGGCAGGTCTGAACCGCCTGATGCAAAGCCGTAGCTTACTTTAGAAACAGGGATTATAGTTGTACCGTCAGGAAGTCTGATAGGCTCGCCGATGATCGCATTGACATCAGCCATTTCCTTTATCTTTTCGATAGAAATACCTAAAAGCTCACTTACGGGTGTATTTTTTGCACTCATATCATATACCTCACTTCTGCCTTGCGGCGGATTTTTTCATTTTATGTTTCCTGATCTTTTCAGGTAAAAATGTTCTGAACACATATGTTATCAGGAACCATGCTCCTGCAATAACCATTGTACCGAGCCTTACGGAAAGCTTTGCGGAAATATCCCAGCGCCCCTTTGACACGCCGAACTGCGGCTGAACGTCAACAGTTTTAAGTCGTACAGTGAATAGCTCACTGAAAAAGGCGATGATACTGTAAATAAGTGTTGAATACTTTCCGTATTTCAGAGCACAGTCGTATGCATCTTCGTCTGCAATAACGAAATCAATATACAGGTCTGACAGCTTAAAGCCCTTGAAGATCTTCAGCATAGGTCGCTGAGCGCTTTCCCATATTGCGACGAGTTTATCGATCTTATCGCTCAGGGAGCTTTTGTCGTCATTGTCAGTATCCTTTTCTTCTTCCTCGTCCTCATCGAAAGGATCTTCCTCTGTCTTATCATCAGACTTGTCACTTTTTTTCTTTTTGGAAGGCTCTGCGCTCTCGGAAGCGCTGATGTCTGCGGTATCATTTGCTGCGCTGTCAGACACGGCAGCACTTTCGTCAGGAGCTGCTTCTGCTTCGGGATCATTAACAGGGATATCCTCCAGTTCCTTCTCCCATTCATACTGCTCGCGCTGCTTTTTTTTCTTCTGCTTTTTTTCCTTGGCAGGCTTTGGTGCTTTTGGCTTTTTCGGCTTTGACGGTTTCCCCGCCTTTCGCTTCTTCCACCAGTTATAAAGACCGCCGCCCTCGGAATCCAGCAAATCCAAAAACCAGAGCTTCGCTTTGTAGCTGAGCTTTCCGTCGATATAGCTCACCTCGCCGCCCGCAGGGACAACGAGTATCAGTAATATTATGCCTGCAACGGCAAGAAGTATATACAGCAGAATTTTCAGTACGATCATTCCTGCCGCTCCTTTCGTGAATTTATTCTGTCAGCCCGATGGTATCCTCATTATCTGCGGCAATTTCAGCAGCTTCTTCGGTAGCTATCTCTTCAGCCGCAGTCTCCTCAGAGTCGGTGTTTTCCGCATTATCTCCGCTGGCAGTGGAGCTAAGACCGAAGCTTCTCAGAAACACCGAAGTCGTTCTGTAGACTATGGGCTTTCCGGGAACATCAAGTCTTCCCGCTTCTTCAACGAGCCCCTTTTCCACAAGATTGTTTATGACCGATGAACTGTCTATGCCGCGGACATTCTCAACAAAGCCCTTTGATACAGGCTGGTTGTACGCGATTATGGTAAGAGCCTCCATAGCAGCATTTGAAAGCGGAGTTGCCCTCTTTGTTTCAAGAGCAGCTCTTACCTGCTCGGAAAAATCCTCGCGGGTACACATCTGATAGCTGCTGTCCAGCTTTTTTATGCAGATGCCGCTGCCGTAGTCCTCATAGCGCTCATTGAGCAGCCTTATCATGGAAGGGAGAGTTCCCGCGTCAACACCGCTCGCCTCAGAAAGGCGGTATATCTCGATAGGTTCGCCGCTCGCAAAGAGTATCGCCTCTATTGCTCCGAGCTTTTCCTTGATCTCCAAGTCTTTTTCACTCCGTTCTTTCTTCCTTTGAAGAAGATCATCATATTATCGTCACTTATAGTTATGCGTCCGTGTCTTGTCAGCTCAAGGACAGCAAGGAAGGTAGCAACTCTTTCAGAGCGGTCTGTAACGCCGTCATAGAGCTTGTCCATGTAGACCTCACCCGACGAGTAGAGCTCTCTGAGTATGTGTACTACTTTAGTCATTACCGAAACGATACGCCGCTTCACGACAGAGTTTATCTTATTCTCAACGTGCAGCTTTGCGTGTTCGGACTTTATATTTTTCAGCGACAATGCGCTGTAAGCAATAGCAAGTCTCTCAGGCTCATGAACAAGGGTATATGTCATGTCAGCCTTTATTTTCATGGGTCTGCGGACGAATATGCTTCCGCCCACGAATGCATCTGCAAGTCTCTGAGCAGCGATCTTGCAGAGGGAGTACTCAATAAGAGCTCCCTCCAGCTCACGCTTCATCTGTTCAGCCTCCTCAGGCTGAGGCAGGAGCGAAGCTGTCTTGATGTATATGAGCCTTGCAGCCATTTCAAGGAATTCACCTGCAAGCTCCAGATTCTGCTCATGAGCCTGATCTATATACAGCAGGTACTGCTCCAGAAGCTTTGATATCTCAATATCGCAGATATTCAGTTTATGCTTGGCGATAAGGCTAAGCAACAGGTCGAGAGGTCCTTCAAAGACCTCCAGCTTGAATGAAATACTTTCCATATATCCCTCAGAAGATCATATAAGTCTATATCCGAATACTGTCTTAATTATTTTTTCAGTGACTTCCAGCCAGTTCACATTGAAGAATACCAGGTGATCCCATATCCAGCTCCACATGAATATCAAAGGCGTGAGCACCGAGTACTCACCGTCTGTGATATCGTCAAGGAAGAATATACCGAGAAGGATATATCTTGACCAGAGCATTATCTTCTGGTAACGGCTGAAGTACCAGCGCCTGAACTTAGGCCATGAGAACTGGTAGAATATCTGGAAGCCGTCCAGCGGAGGAATGGGCAGGAGCGCTATCACTCCGAAGCAGAGACACGAGAAGCCTGCCTTTCGCAATATCCTGTAGATACAGGCAAGCATGAAAGATGTGGGCGCAAGTCCGAAAATGAAGCCTGACAGATTATACAGCAGAACATACATTATGAAATACGCCGCAGGAGCTGCAATAGATATGAGCGTGATATCGCGCTTCATATTTTTCAGCTTTGAAACGTCGTTATTCATCTCCCTGCTCCAGCCGAAGCCCAGTATCATCGTAATAAGTATGCCGTAAAAGTCGGTATGCTTTCGGAAATCAAGACTGAGCCTGCCCTGCCGCTGCGGAGTATCATCACCGAGAGCCTTTGCTGTCCACGCCTTTACGTAACAAGCCGCAGGCATCAGTGCAGTCACGAGTATGCCTCTGCTTATAAGAACAAGCAGAAATCTGAAAAGTTTCTCCATATAATTCCTGTCTCTCTATAATATTATCACGCAAAAAGCGCTGCTATCCTCAGTAAAGCGAACCATATCCAGTTTTCGACAATACTTATGACATATGTGAATCTGCTGCTTATCTCGGGTATTCTTGAACACAGGAGCACGAATACTACAAATGCACCTGCTATATATTTATAGTTTTGCCATACCCAGCGGTCAAAGCTTGCAGGCATGAACGATCTTAGCAGATTGAAACCGTCAAGCGGAGGCAGCGGTACAAGGTTGAATATCGCCAGTCCCACATTAATGGTAACAAAGTACCTGAGGAACAACACGACCGCATTGATGACCGTCAGCGCATTCTCATTGGCAGCTGCATCATCAAAGTGGATAAGACCTGCGTAAACCGTGAGAACACATATACCTGCTCCGATAAAAGCAGCGATGATATTTGACAGAGGTCCTGCCAGTGATATCAGGAAATATCCCAAACGCCTGTGCTTGACATTTGAAATATTGACAGGTACTGGTTTAGCCCAGCCGAAACCGACAAACAGCATGATTATCAGTCCGAACGGATCAAGATGTGCAAAAGGGTTCAGCGTAATGCGTCCCTCTCTCTTGGCGGTATCATCTCCCAGCCACTTCGCCATCAATCCGTGAGCCGATTCGTGTATCGGCACTACAAGCATAAAAGTCGCCACTCTTGCGACCAATATCAGAATTATTTCAGAAGATATCCCTGAACCTAACATATAAATCCTTTCTTCCGCAAAGCGATACGCTTTGCCAATAGTTATACAACATATATTATACTACAGAACAGCATTTTTTTCAAGTAAAAAAAGTGATTTTATAGGTCAAAAAAAATTTTTTTGAATTTTTTTAAAAAAACACTTGCTTTTTTTTTGATTATGTGGTAGAATAATCATGTTGTATTTTTACAGGTTAGTTAAGGAGGTGCAACCTAATGGCAAAATGTGATATCTGCGGAAAGGGCGTAACCTTTGGTATCAAGGTTTCCCACTCACACAGACGTTCCAACAGAACATGGAAGCCTAACGTAAAGCGTGTTAAGGCTATCGTCAAGGGTACTCCTTGTCATATCTACGCTTGCTCAAGATGCTTACGTTCTGGTAAGGTCGAGAGAGCTTGATCATGAATCGGTGAAATGAGAGCGTTCCAAACGGAGCGCTCTTTTTTTCGCGGACTCGTTTTTCCGTTTTAGCACTACTGTTCATTTGCATCACAGCGCTTTTTGTGGTATAATGTGTAATGATAATTTTTTTAAAGGCGGTTTATTTATGACAAAAGATCAGTTAGCGACCCTTTTCAAGCTGATGCTTGAATATATCCCTCCGACTCTGAAAATATTTGGCTTTACGCTTCTGTGGTCCATACCCCTCGGCATGATCGTCGCTCTCCTGAAAATGTGCAGATTCAAGCCTGTTTCATGGCTGACCAATATATACATACTCATAATGCGCGGAACACCTCTCCTTTTGCAGCTCATCGTGGCACAGTACTCTGTACCGTACCTGCTGAAATGGGACGGCTGCCCTGCATTTCTCCACCACCTTCTCGACAGCGTTGATATCAGAAGCCCGCGATATACCTTCAATATGCTGCTGATAGCCTTCGTGCTCAATTACGCAGCCTATTTTGCCGAGATATTCCGCGGCGGCATAGAAGCTATCCCGAAGGGACAGTACGAAGCCGCAGGTGCTCTCGGTTTCAGCCGTTTGCAGACATTTTTCCGCATAATCCTTCCGCAGGTCATCAAAAGAGTCGTACCTGCAAGCTCCAACGAGATTATCACCCTCGTCAAGGATACTTCCCTTGCTTCGGCTATCCCATACATGGAGATAATGTATATCGCAAAAAAACAGGTGCCGACCTATGCTTCGCTCATGCCGCTGTTCATGGCAGGCGTTTTCTATTTCGTATTTGCAACTGTCCTGACGCTTATTTTCGGATTCATCGAGAAAAAGCTCAGCTACTACAAGTAAGGAGGTACTGCTATGGCAATGCTTGAGGTAAAAAATCTCTCAAAAAGCTTCGACAAGCTCGAAGTGCTCAAAGACATCTCCTTCAATGTTGAAAAAGGCGAGGTCGTTGCGATAATCGGTCCCTCGGGAAGCGGCAAATCCACTCTTCTGCGCTGCATAAACCAGCTTGAACGAGCTGACGGCGGCGTTATAAACGTATGCGGCACGGATATGCTCATAAAGAACGAAAAAGGCAAGGCTGCCTATGCAGATGCCAGAACTCTCCGCGAGATCAGGCTGAAAACAGGTCTGGTGTTCCAGAACTTCAATCTTTTCCCGCATATGACGGTACTCCGCAACATCACGGAAGCACCTGTGTGTGTACTGAAGGAAAACAAGGCAAAAGCCCGTGAAAAAGCAATGGAGCTCCTGAAGAAAATGGGTCTTGAAAACAAGGATAAGTCCTATCCCTGCGAGCTTTCGGGCGGACAGCAGCAGCGTGTATCAATCGCAAGAGCTCTTGCGCTGAATCCTGAGATACTTTTTTTCGATGAACCCACCTCAGCCCTCGACCCCGAACTGACAGGAGAGATACTCAAGGTCATCAAGGGGCTTGCAAAAGACGGCATGACAATGGTCATAGTAACTCACGAAATGGCATTTGCCCGTGACGTTGCCGACAAGGTGATATTCATGGAAAACGGCTACATCGTAGAAATGGGCGCTCCATCGCAGCTTTTCGGCGAGAACGCCTCCGACCGCGTCCAGCAGTTCCTAAAGCGCTTCAACAGCTGATACGCTTATATATCCATAAACAAGTAAAAGCCTGAGAACATTACTGCTCTCAGGCTTTTTTGATCTGTCAATTCAATTTTTCCCATTCATTTTTCGTAATAACATAGACCTTTTCGCTATCGCTGAAACCATCTCTGAACTCAGATGCCAATCGGCAGCCCCATCTCGCTGCGATACGTTCTGTTTTAGCATTTTGAAACTTAGCATATAAGTATATTTCGTGGAAAGTCGTATTACAGAATGTCCAGTCTCTCACAGCCTCGGCTGCTTCGTTCGTGAACCCTTTACCTCGCATATCCCTTCTTATATGGTAATCTATCTCAGGCTTGATGCTGCCGTCGATGAGCTGCATAGTCAGCCCGCATTCGCCGATCATCTCGCCTGTTCCTTTTAAACATACTGCCAACAATCCGAAACCGAATGTACGATATCCTTCTATATAATGCGATATCAATTCGCGGACCTTTTCCTTCTCGAATAGCTGCGGCTGATGCTTCATGATCTCCGGATCAGCAAGCATTTCCGCATACAAAGCGTCAAGATCCCCCTTATTCATCTCACGCAAAATAAGCCTGTCGGTTTCAATTTTCATTTAGTTCCTCCGTCTGGTTTTACAATATTTGCTGTCTCAAATCAATAATAACGCTAAAACCAAAACAAAAGGCACTTGCAGCTCAACGTCGCAAGTGCCCTTATTTTTACGATGCGGGAAATAATTACATCAAAGCACTTTTGACAAGAATTGCTGTAATCTTGGATTCTGAGGATTTGTAAAGAATTCTTCGGGAGTATTCTCCTCAGCGATAACTCCCTGGTCAATAAATACAACTCTCGATGCGACCTCTCTTGCAAAGCCCATCTCGTGAGTGACCACGACCATGGTCATGCCCTCATCAGCAAGCTGCTTCATGAGGTTGAGCACCTCCCCGACCATTTCGGGGTCGAGAGCGGAAGTCGGTTCGTCAAAGAGCATAACATCGGGATTCATGACCAGCGCACGAGCAATAGCTATACGCTGCTTCTGACCTCCCGAAAGCTGATTTGGAAATGCATTCTCCTTGTCTGCAAGACCTACCTTTTTGAGCATTGCCCTTGCACTCTTTTCTGCTTCTGCCTGTGACATAAGTCCCAGCTTTACAGGAGCGAGTGTAAGATTGCGTATAATGCTGAGATGCGGAAACAGGTGGAAGTGCTGGAACACCATGCCCATTTTTTCTCTTATCTCATACAAACGCTTTTCCGAAGCCTTTGTAAGGTCTTCTCCTTCAAAGATGATGCTTCCCGACGTAGGCTGTTCAAGCCTGTTGAGGCATCGCAGGAAGGTACTTTTACCCGAACCTGAAGGCCCGATGACTACGACCTTCTCACCTTTTTCTATCTTTGTCGTGATACCCTTCAGGATATGAAGGTCACCGAAAGATTTTTTCAGATCATTAACCTCTATCACTCTTAGCCAGCCTCCTTTCAAGTCTTGAAACAAGCATTGTCAGGAACATTACTATAATAAGATAGATAAGTGCGACTGCAATAAGCGGCAGGAAAGCTTCATACGTAACGCTTCTGATGATATCGCCGCCCTTTGTGAGGTCTTCAAGAGCGATATATCCTGCGACCGAGGTCTCCTTCAGGAGCACTATACACTCGTTTCCGAGAGCAGGGAGCACATTCTTGAAAGCCTGCGGCATAATAATATACATCATAGTTTTGCGGTAATTAAGTCCAAGACTTGCACCTGCTTCAAATTGTCCGTTGTCTATCGACATTATGCCTGATCGGAATATCTCCGCAACATACGCGGCGGAGTTCAGTCCGAATGCAAGGATACCGACAAATGTCTTGTCGATCCTCACAGAAGCAAAGATAACGTAGTATATTATCAGGAGCTGCACCATTACAGGCGTACCTCTGATGACTGTCAGGTATATCTTTGCAAAGAAATTTGCTATTTTCATTTTTCCCGTCTTATCATGGGTAGCTCTGACTATAGCTATCAGGAAGCCCAGCACCATGCCAAGCAAAACGGCAAAAAATGTAATTATCAGTGTTGTTTTCAGACCATTTGTCAGGTATTTCCACCTGTCACCCTCAATAAACGTACTATGGATCTTGTCCATTAAATCGCTCAAGCTGCTCACTCCTTAATTATCAAGCGTCGGCTGTCAATCCTCTCTTACGACAATGACCTGCTTTGTAGACGCATAGCCCTGTGTAAAGGAAACGTTCTTCTCACGCTCAGGTGTTACGGACATACCTGCAACTCCAACATCAGCCTTGCCGGAGTTTACTGCTGCAATAATAGAATCGAACTCCATATTGTCGATCTTGAGCTTCAGACCCAGCTCGTCGCAGACAGCATTCATCATGTCAACGTCGATGCCTACTATCTCGCCGTTGTCCATACTTTCATAAGGCGGGAATTCAGCATTTGTAGCCATTACAAGTACTCCTGTTCTTTCCATATCCTTTT
>CACZEJ010000087.1 GCA_902780115.1 Ruminococcus flavefaciens
AGAAAAAATAACCTGTCGTTTGCTCATCCGCAGCAGACACTGCCAAAATGACCCGATCATTGATCTGACCGGGTCATTTTCTTTGCATACAAAAAATCAAAATCGGCGCACCGCCTGCATATCCGGGTAAAAAGCATTGCTCTATACAGACGACAATAATAATATACCGTTTGTCAATGCTTCGTCAAAAAACTGCTCAAAACAAGTTTATAATAATATCTCCGCCAATTTACGAATAGTATTGAACGGGGTGATACTATGTTTGAGATACTTTCAAACCTTATAGCAAGGCTCTCGATGATCTTCATTCTGCACGTAACGGGAGCAGGCGCGTTTCCTAAGCCGCTGTCTAAAAAAACCGAGGATGAGCTGCTGATCAAAGCCGCAGACGGTGATATCCAGGCAAGAAATAAGCTTGTAGAGCATAACCTGAGACTTGTTGCCCACATCGTAAAAAAATATTACGGGACAGGCGCAGACCCTGACGACCTTGTTTCGATAGGTACAATAGGTCTTATCAAGGCGATAAATACCTACAACCCCGGAAAAAGCATCAAGCTTTCAAGCTATGCCTCACGATGCATAGAAAACGAGATACTCATGTATTTTCGCAGCTCAAAGAAGAATGCTCTCGATATCTCTATGAATGAGGAGATAGACTCCGATTCCGACGGAAACGCTCTTACGCTGTGTGACGTTATGGCGCAGGAGGATACTATAATTGACGACCTTGACAGAAAGCTGAAAACTGAAAAGTTAGCACAATACATCCGTGAAAGCCTTACTCCCCGTGAAGCACTTATCATACGCATGAGGTACGGGCTTGACAACAACAAGCCGCTTACTCAGCGTGAGGTTTCAGACCTGCTGAAAATATCAAGGTCATACGTTTCAAGGATAGAGAAAAAAGCGCTGCTGAAACTGCGAAAACGGTACGAGTAAATAAACACATATATACGGGTAAAAAAAGCAGTCCGGAGCCCGCAAAAACGGAACTCCGGTACTGTAAGGATAATGCCAAATGGCTTCAAGTATTATTTATAGTACTTGTCTCTTGCGACATAAGATGTGTGCAGATAATGATGAGCCTTCTCCTTTCCGGGAGCCTCAAAGAACTCGTCATAGATCATCTTGATAACAGGGCTGTCGTCACATACTCTGAACTCGCAGGCCTTGTCCTGATCGTAGAGAGCCTTGGAGCGCAGTGCCTTGTAATCAACAAAGTTGCTTACGCTGTCTGTTCTGTATGGCTGTCCGCCGCCGTTGATGCAGCCGCCCGGGCAAGCCATGATCTCAACCATGTTGTAGTTTGCTTCGCCGCTCTTGATCTTTTCAAGCAGCTTTCTTGCGTTGCCGAGACCTGATGTTACTGCAACATTGATCGTAACGCCTGCTACTTCGTATGTTACCTCACGGATAGCCTCAGGACCGCGAACCTCTTCAAAGTCGATCTTCTTGAAGTCGCCGTCAAGTATTCTTGCAGCTGTTCTGAGAGCAGCCTCAAGCACACCGCCTGTTGCGCCGAAGATAACGCCGCCGCCTGTTGCCTTGTTGAAGGGAGCATCGAAATCCTCATCGGGCAGATCAGCAAATTCAAGACCTGCGCGCTTTATCATTCTTGCAAGCTCTCTTGTTGTGAGTGCAACATCTACATCGTCATAGTTCTCGTCTGAACGGAGCTGGGGCCTTGTAGCCTCAAACTTCTTTGCAGTACAGGGAATTACGCTGACTACGAATACATCCTTGGGGTCGATGCTGTTCTTCTGGCAGTAGTAGCCCTTGAGAACTGCACCGAACATTGCCTGCGGTGACTTGCAGGTAGAAAGGTTCGGCAGGAACTCAGGATAGTAATGCTCAACGAACTTGACCCAGCCGGGGCAGCATGAGGTAAACATCGGAAGTGTGCCGCCGTTCTTTATTCTCTCAACGAGCTCATTTGCTTCCTCGATGATGGTAAGGTCAGCAGTAAAGTCCATATTGAATGCCTTTACATTTGTGCCGAGTCTCTTGATAGCAGCAGCCATCTTGCCCTCTACGTTTGTGCCGATAGGCATACCGAAAGCTTCACCGAGTGTAGCCTTGATGGAGGGAGCAGTAAAGAACAGAACGTGCTTTGAAGGATCTGCGATAGCGTCCCATACCTGCTGATCCTGCGGCTTTTCTGTAAGAGCGCCTACAGGGCAGCTTACTACGCACTGACCGCAGCCAACGCAGGGAGCCTGATCGAGAGACTTGTCAAATGCGCTGCCGATGTGAGCGTTGAAACCTCTGTCGATACCGCCGATAACGGAAATTGACTGTACATTCTTACAAGCAGCAACACAGCGCATACAATTAACGCACTTGTTGTTGTCGCGGACGATATAGGGTGAAAGGTCGTCGATCTCGAATCTCGGCTCTTCGCCCTTGAACTTGTCTTCATCTACGCCGAGCTCAACAGCAAGCTTCTGAAGCTCACAGTTGTTGTTCCTTACGCAGGAAAGGCACTTTTTCTTATGTGTTGAGAGCAAAAGCTCTACAGTAGTTTTTCTTGACTTGATGACCGCAGGAGTATTTGTGAATACTTCAAGACCTTCCTCAGCCGGATAAACACAGGCTGCAAGCAGACCTCTGCGGTTCTTGGCCTCTACCATACAGACACGGCAGGCGCCGATGCAGTTGATATCCTTAAGGTAGCAAAGTGTAGGTATCTCGATGTTAGCCTCTTTTGCAGCCTGAAGAATAGTATATCCCTTGGGAACCTCCACGGGAATATTGTTTATTTTAAGATGTACTGTTTCCATTAAAGTATTCCCTCCTTATACTGTACGGATAGCGCTGAACTTACAGTTGCTCATGCAGACGCCGCACTTGATGCACTTATTGGTGTCGATAACGTGCGGATGTCTTACAGTACCTGTAATAGCGCCGGCAGGACAATTCCTTGCGCACAGAGTACAACCCTTACATTTATCGGGCATGATCTCATACTTGATGAGGGACTTACATACACCGGCAGCGCAGGTCTTGTTGTAAATGTGGTCTATATATTCCTGCTTGAAGAACTTCATCGTAGAGAGTATCGGGTTAGGAGCAGTCTGTCCGAGAGCGCAGAGTGAAGATACCTGCATATGATGTGAAAGCTCTTCGATCTTGTCGATATCCTCCGGCTCGCCCTTGCCGTCAGTGATCTTCTTGAGTATTTCGAGAAGTCTTCTTGTACCCACACGGCAGGGAGTACACTTGCCGCAGCTCTCGTCAACGGTAAATTCAAGATAGAACTTAGCAACGTCAACCATACATGAATCCTCGTCAAGGACGATCATACCGCCTGAGCCCATCATTGAACCGATAGCGATAAGGCTGTCGTAGTCGATAGGCGTGTCGATAAGCTCTGCCGGGATACATCCGCCGGAAGGACCGCCTGTCTGAACTGCCTTGAACTTCTTGCCGTTGGGGATACCGCCGCCGATCTCCTCGATGATCTCACGCAGAGTAGTACCCATCGGGATCTCAACAAGTCCGACGTTGGTGATCTTGCCGCCGAGAGCAAATACCTTTGTGCCCTTGCTTGTCTCGGTACCCATTGAAGAATACCACTTGCTGCCCTTGAGGATGATCTGAGCTATGTTAGCATAGGTCTCAACATTGTTGAGTACTGTGGGCTTGCCAAACAGACCCTTTACAGCCGGGAACGGAGGACGCGGACGCGGCTCGCCTCTGTTGCCCTCGATAGATGTCATAAGAGCAGTTTCCTCACCGCATACGAATGCGCCTGCGCCGAGACGTATCTCTATATCAAAGCTGAATCCTGTACCGAAGATGTTCTCTCCGAGGAAGCCGTTCTCTCTTGCCTGTTCAAGAGCGATGGTAAGTCTCTGAACAGCGATCGGGTACTCTGCTCTTACATATACAAAGCCCTTCTGAGCACCGATAGCATAGCCTGCGATTGTCATTGCTTCGATGATACACTGCGGGTCGCCTTCAAGGATAGAACGGTCCATGAATGCACCGGGGTCGCCCTCATCGGCATTACAAGCAACATACTTGATATCGCCCTGTGAGCCTCTTGCAAACATCCACTTTCTGCCGGTGGGGAATCCGCCGCCGCCTCTGCCGCGGAGACCGGAATCAAGTACCTCTTTGATTACCTCATCGGGCGTCATTGTGGTAAGAGCCTTATAAAGTGCCTGATAACCGTCTGTTGCGATATATTCCTTTATGTTTTCGGGGTCGATAACGCCGCAGTTTCTCAGAGCGATACGGAGCTGCTTCTTATAGAAGTTTGTTTCGTTGAGCGAAATGATAGTGTTGTCATCAATAACTGTTTCCTGATAAAGCAGGTCTCTGCATACAACGCCGTCTCTGAGGTGTTCCTTAACGATACGCTTTACACCCTCGGGGGTAGTCTGAGCGTAGAAATATCCTTCGGGATATACGATCATGATCGGGCCGAGTGAGCAAAGGCCGAAGCAGCCTGTACGTACTACGAGCACATCCTTTTCAAGACCGTATTTTTTAAGAGACTCATCGAGAGCCTTGAGCACCTTTTTGCTGCCTGATGATGTACAGCCTGTACCGCCGCAGACGAGTATCTGGTTGCGGTAGCCGGTATTCTTGGAAAGCTCCTCAGCCTTTTCCTTGACTACCTTACGGACCATTACAAGCTCTTCGTACTCTTTTTTGATATTATTGAGTTCTTCAATAGTCATTATACACTTCCCCCTTCTCTTTCCATATATCTGGCCAAAATCTTATGAACCTCTGCAGGGGTCAGCTTGCCGTAAACTTCCTCGTCGATCATCATTACCGGTGCAAGACCACAGGCGCCTACGCAGCGGCAGGAATCAATAGAGAACAGTCCGTCCGGAGTGCACTCACCGCTCTTGATTCCGAGCATCTTCTCGACCTCTTCAAGTACTTTGTCCGAGCCCTTAACGTAGCAGGCTGTACCAAGACAGACACTGATCTGATGCTTACCCTTGGGAGTAAGGCTGAAGCGTGTATAGAATGTTGCAACACCGTATACCTCGCTCAGTGAAATGTTCAGACCGTCAGCAACCATCTGCTGGACCTCGATGGGGAGATAACCGTAGATCTCCTGCGCCTCATGCAGCACGGGCAGCAGTGCGCCGGGAAGATCCTTGTTCTTTTCGATCACTTCAAGAAGCTTCTGCTCTTGTTCCTGAGTTCCCTGAAATGACGGAAGGGATTTATCAGCCATTTATATTCCTCCATATCTGTATGATATTTATTTTTGGGAATAAACACTATACCCCAAAATATATATACATTATACTTTATTCAAGAAAAAAAAACAAGATTTTTTTGCATTTTTCTATTATTTTTCTAAATAAATTTATAGTTTTTGCACATTTTAACAATAAAATGATATTCATTTGCATTATTGTAAATAATTCTGCGCGTGATTTTTTTAACCGGGCTATCACAAAAGAAAAAGCCTGTGAACAGCGGGCAGATGTGCCCTGCTGATCCACAGGCTGTAAATATATTTGCTCAGATCACTCAGCGAGCATCTGATGATGCATCAGTCATCTTTGATAATACCGAGCGTTTTTGCTTTATCCACAATATCGGCAATACCGGAAATGATCTTGTATGCACTGCTTTCAAGTATTTTATCAACAAGGTTTTTCAGGGATTCGATACCTTTAGCGGTCTTTTCGCAGCCGAGCTTGATAACATTGCCGTCAAACGACCACTTTCTGATCGTCCAGTTCTTTTTTAAATTTATGCTTTTGCCCTCCACGGCGTCATAATACTTAAATTTTTCTTTCACATAGGATTTATTATACTGTTTAACAAGCGCTTCATGCACTGCTTCAAGGTTATTGCCTATAAACATATCATCAAGAGCCTGTTTGAATGCATCGGAATCAACATCGGACCCATTTTTATCCGCGGACGATGTTTCTTTCTTCGACACCTGTTCAGCGCTGCTTTCATCAGAAACCTTTGATGAATATTTGTAGGAGGTCTCAGGCTCAGATACAGTGCGGCTCTCCGGTTTACTCTGGAGCGCGCTGCTTTGGGGCTTCTGCACCGAGCTTTCTGCAACTGCTTCTTCGCTTGAAATTGACGCCGTTTCAGACGGACTTACAGAAGTACTTTTGGAAGCTCCTGCGCTGCATCCTACAAAAGAAAGAACCAATGTCAATGCTGTTATTGTCAAAAATATTCTTTTCATTTTTTACTCTCCTTTAGCAAATGCCGATTTACTATTCTGTGCGGTACGAACTGATACTAATTCCTGATAAAAAGCAGACCGCAAAAATTGTCTGCTTTTTGTTAGGTGTTAGTATTAGTATGAGGTATTTTTTGAACAAAAAAACGGATAGTGAACAGAGAATAACATAACACAAAAACGCCCTCCGGCGCCTCACTGTCAAATATTTTCTATTCACTATCAATTACGCCACGATACCTTAGTATCGTGGCGTTTCAGCGGATGACGAGGCTCGAACTCGCTACCTCAACCTTGGCAAGGTTGCGCTCTACCAGATGAGCTACATCCGCATATTCTCTTTCGGCAGCTTCATTATTATAGCGCATCAGGATAGATTTGTCAAGTGGTTTTTGATAATTATTTTCATTATTTTCATACAAGGCGAAAGTTAAGGCGCCTCACAAAGACCGGTATGCCGATGCTTTCAAGTCCCGAGCAGTCTCTGAATGCAGAACTGCCTATACTTTTAACGCCGTCCCGTAACGATGCAGCAGTTATCCTTTGAGCTGTAGAATCCGCCGAACAGCAGAAGCTCAGGCTCTATGCAGACGCTTCGGATAAGGCTGTAGTTTTGGTCATAGTATTCGGCAATACAGCGAAAATCGAATTTATCAAAATTGCCGTCATGTAAATAATACTCTGTTTCGGGAGCTTCAAAGCGCATAATGCTGCCGTCATCACAAATATGCAGGTAAGAATTAACAGGTTCAGTCCATACATAATAATTATTCCTGTCAATATTTCCGTTTGCAAAGCTTATACGGTAATCAGGGTTTTTGGTCGTATACCAGATTTTTTGACCTATTGAGTTCCTTGCTTCGGGCTCCTCATTGTTGTTATTCAATTCCTTCAATACAGTTATCCCTGCATCATCGCCGGACGGAGCTCCGGAAAGCTGCGTTTCTGCTGCCGAGGCAGATATTCCCGCCGGGATAAGCA
>CACZEJ010000088.1 GCA_902780115.1 Ruminococcus flavefaciens
TTGGTAGTTATTTCCTCGGGGAACTTCATTCCCCACTGTTGTCTGCACTGATCCATGAGCTTCATAACAGCGATAGTGTCACTATGCGGAACGAGTGGACTTTCAGTAAGTCCTTCGCTCAGACAGCGGTGGACTTCTTCCACCTCGTACTCATAACCGTTGATATCGTCTTTGCGGACAAATCTCTCCACTTCTCTGCCGTCACTTGTGAAAAGAGCGCCCTCACAGGTGCAGTGGAACCAGTTGCCAAGGGTTATATAGCCCTTACTGCCCGATATTACCGCATTATTGCTCAGCTGTATCTCGAAGCCGTTATCTATTGAAGCAAACGCGCCGTTTTTATATCGCAGCAGGATAGAATTGCTTATATCAACTCCGTAACGCATATGCGCATAGCTGACTATCTCGTCGGGCATTCCAAGCAGATCGTGTGCCAGCGTGAGCGGATATATGCCCAGATCAAGAAGGCAGCTGAAATCAGCTTTTATATACTCGATATCGCCGATAGCTCCCGATGCTATCCACTCTTTCATCTTGCGGTAGACAGGGCGGCACTTCATCCACATTGCCTCCATGAAAAAGAGTCCCTTCTCCTCTGCAAGGGCAAGGAGTTTTTCCGTCTGCTGCGCATTGAGCGTCAGCGACTTTTCGCAAAGCACGTTCTTGCCGTTTTCGAGACACAGCACCGCGTCGTCATAATGCGAAGCCATAGGAGTTGCGATATAAACTATCTCCGCATCGCTCTGCTCGGCAAACTCCTTGTAGCTGCCGTAATATTTCTCAGATCCGTATTTTTCTGCGAAGTCTCTTGCCTTGATGTCAGTTCTTGAAGCCACGGCGCACAGCTGCGCATTTTCGTTATGCTTTAGCGCAACAGCAAATGTATGAGCTATCTTGCCCGTGCCTATTATGCCCCATTTAAACTTTCTCATAACGCCCTCCCTCAGCTCGACTGAGCATTGTCAATAACACACTCAATGGCAATTATCACAGCGAGCACCATAACGAAGTCCTCACCGTCTGCGATATCAATCTCGAAGCTGTCGCCCCATGTCATCCAGTGCTTGTGGATAGAAGCGATATATCTGCCTCCGCTTGTGATGGTATAATCATGCGCGAGCCAGTCACCGCTTACTTTCCAGTCAAGCCCCTCTATCCTGTAATCCTGACTGAACAGAGTAAAGTTCTTGACTATATCAGCCACATGGCTGCCTCCCATATATACGGAAAAACGGGGCATCAGCCTGAAAAGTCTCTGCTGGATAAATGCCATTTCGTTATCCATATTATCGTAAATGTGCATTCTTCTTCCGATAGAGATCTCCCCTGCCGCTCTGAACAGCACTTTCCCGTATTCGTCCATAATTTCCGAACGCTGTCTTAGTGAAAAAACCTTTTGTTTAAAGTATCATAATTAATCCCTCATATCATAGTAAAATCGTTACCTTCCCAACTGCCAGAACGCCACAGCGCTCGCAGCGGCAACATTCAGTGAATCAACATCGTGTGACATTGGTATTTTTACGGTATAGTCGCATTCAGCAACTGTTTTGTCTGCAAGTCCCTCGCCCTCGGTTCCGAGAACGATTGCAAGCTTTTCCACTTTTGCAAGCTCGGGAGCATCAATGCTCACCGAGTCATTGCTGAGAGCCATTGCAGCAGTCGTAAATCCCATTTCACGCAGCTGCTGCGGATAGTCCCTGTCGCTGTCAAGATATGTCCACGGTATCTGGAAAACTGTTCCCATGCTCACACGGGACGAACGCCTGTAAAGTGGGTCGCAGCAGGCTGGCGTGAGAAGTACCGCGTCCATATTCAGTGCAGCTGCCGAGCGGAATATTGCTCCGATATTAGTCGGATTCACTACATTTTCAAGCACAGCGATGCGTCGTGCTCCCCTGCAAACTTCCTCCGCCCTCGGCAGTACTTTTCTCCTGAATGCACACAGCGCACCGCGTATGAGCTTGAAGCCCGTTATATCGGTTATCTCATTAAACTCCGCCGTATACACTGGTGCATTTCCGCACCGTTCAAGGAGCTCCTTCATCTGACCGTCTATGTCCTTTCGCTCCATAAGCAGCGCATAAGGCTCATAGCCGCCGTTCATAGCTCTTTCGATGACCTTTGGACTTTCTGCTACAAAAAGTCCTATATCAGGCTCAAAATAGTGGAGGAGCTGCGGCTCTGAAAGAGCGGTAAAAATATCGAGTTCTTCTTTATTCTGCGGTATTATATCAATAATATTCGCCATAGGTCCTCCCTTTGGTATTACAAAAAGAGAGCCGCTCAACTTCAAATAATAAAGCTTTCGGCTCTCTTGTATGCTTATTTTGTACCGAAAATTCTGTCTCCGGCATCACCGACACCGGGAACGATGTACTTATCTTCGTTTAATCTCTCGTCCATTACACCTGCATAAATGTCAACATCAGGGTGAGCAGCCTTTACCGCTTCAACTCCCTCAGGTGAACAGATGATGCACATGAACTTGATATGTGTAACACCAAGCTTTTTCAGCTCAGTGATAGCAGCAATAGCTGAGTTACCTGTTGCAAGCATAGGATCAACGATGATAGCATCACGCTCTTCGATATCGTCAGGCATCTTTGCGTAGTACTTCACAGGCTCTTTAGTTACGGGATCACGGAAAAGTCCGATATGACCGATCTTAGCAGCAGGAACGAGTGTGGTAACACCGTCCACCATTCCAAGTCCTGCACGGAGTATCGGAATGAATGCGAGCTTTCTGCCTGAGATGATCTTTGTCTTAGCTACAGCAAGAGGAGTTTCAAGCTCGATCTCCTTGAGGGGAAGGTCTCTTGTAGCCTCGTAGCATATGAACATTGCGATCTCGGATACGAGTTCACGGAACTCCTTTGTACCTGTATTCTTGTCTCTGAGCAGTGATATCTTATGCTGCACGAGCGGATGGTCAATAATGTGTAATTCAGCCATAATAATAGCCCCTTTCAGTTTTTATTTTCTATTGCTGTAATAAGGTCAACACGTCTCTGATGACGGCCGCCTTCAAATTCAGTTGTGAGGAAGATCTCAGCAAGCTCACAGGCAAGTCCGGGACCAAGCGTTCTTGCGCCCATGCACATTACATTAGCGTCATTATGCAGACGGGTGAACTTTGTTGAGAATGAGTCGGAACAGAGTGCTGCACGTATACCCTTGAACTTATTTGCAGCAATGGACATACCGATGCCTGTGCCGCAGATAAGTATACCCTTTTCGCAGCTGCCCGAAAGTATCTCATTGCAGAGCTTTTCAGCTATTACAGGATAATCGCAGGGTTCACCGTCAGTGCCCAGATCCTTTAACTCAAAGCCCTTTTCGGTAAGAGCTTCGATAATTGCCTTTTTCATTTCCACACCAGCGTGGTCACAGCCTATAGCTATCATTTCAAACATCTCCATTTATTATATTCACTTGTTTTTGTCTTCCAGATCCTTTTCAGCCTTTACCTTCTGAAGGTAGGAGACCTCCAGTGCTTCAGGATCGGCAAGCTTTCTTGAAATACCTGCAAGGCATACGCCCACAGCGCTCTGTAGTCTTCCCTGAGGAGGGGCAATGACAAAGGCAGGCGAACTGTAGCTGTTGTAGAATTCTGCAGCTCCGTCACCGCAGAGCATAGCTTCCTTGACATTGAATGCAAGATACTCCGCAAGCTCGTCCTTTGAGATTATCTGCTCATCTGTCACCTGTTCTACGCAGTAGCCGTCGCTTTTGTATGTGCAGGTGTATACCAGATCACCTCTTGCCTTCATAATGGCACAGATATGACCTTTATATGCAAGATTATTGCAGGCAAGTCCCAGAAGTGTCGAAACACCGCAGCATTTCACACCAAGTCCGTAGCTGAGCGCCTTTACGGCAGCAACTCCTATGCGAAGTCCCGTATAAGACCCGGGACCGTTCGCAACAGCGATGCCCCCAAGGTCGGAGAGTTCCTTGCCTGCTTGAGCCATAATGTCCTTTACCATAGGCATTATGACCTGTGAATGTGTCTTTTGTGTATAGATAGTACACTGAGCCAGAAACAGCTCGGTCTCAGAGTCAAAAAGTGCTGCGGAAGCTGTTTTTCCCGAAGTATCAATCCCAAGCAGCAGCAAATCTTCCACCGTCCTCAATAATTATTTCCCTGTCGTTCTCACTGATACTGTTTATAGTGATATAGACAGTATCCTTCGGGAGAAACTCCGCGATATTCTCCGACCACTCAACAGCAGCCACGTTCTCCTCAAAGGGATAGTCGTAGAAGCCTGTCGATTCAAGGTCGTCCTCGGAGCTTATACGGTACATATCGAAATGGTACAGCGTTATACTATCGCCGCGGTACTCGTTGACAAGGGCGAATGTGGGCGAGGTCACGCTGTCCCCCAGCCCCATTCCAATGGCAAGCCCGCGTGTGAAGGTCGTTTTGCCTGCACCGAGTCCGCCTTTATAAGCTATCATATCTCCCGCTTTAAGGAGACCGCCCAGCTTAACGGCTGCGTCGATAGTCTCCTGAGGAGAATGAGTAATGATCTTCATATATTATCAGTCCAATCAGAAAAGACCTGTGATATTTCCGTTGTTATCGCAGTCTATATTCAGTGCGGCAGGAGCCTTCGGAAGTCCCGGCATAGTAAGGATATCGCCTGTATATATTACTACGAAGCCTGCACCTGATGAAAGTCTTGCATCACGGACAGTTATCTTGAAATTCTTTGGTTTTCCGAGTAGATTCGGATTATCCGAAAGAGAATACTGTGTCTTTGCAACACATATCGGGAGATCCCAGAAGCCGATGCTCTCTATCTCCTTGATAGCCTTTTCAGCCTGTGGAGTAAAGACAACGCCGTCTGCACGGTATATCTCCTTAGCGATCTTCTCAACCTTGTCCTTGATGGTAGCGTGAGTATCGTACAGCGGCTTGAACTCATTTTCACCGCAGAGGTCGATAGTCTCGCAGACCTTCTGTGCAAGGTCCATACCGCCTTCGCCGCCCTTTGCGAACACTTCGCACATGGATACTTCAACGCCCATGTCAGCGCAGAAATCGCGGACAAACTTTACTTCTTCATCAGTATCGGTCGCAAATCTGTTGATAGCAACTACAACAGGTACATGATACTTATGCATATTCTCGATATGAGTCTTGAGGTTCACGATACCCTTCTCAAGAGCCCACATATTTTCCTTTGCAAGGTCCTGCTTCTGAACGCCGCCGTTGTATTTGAGAGCCTTTATTGTTGCCACAAGAACAACGCATGACGGAGCAAGCTCGCCGATACGGCACTTGATGTCAAGGAACTTCTCAGCGCCGAGGTCTGAACCGAAGCCAGCCTCGGTAACAACATAGTCGCCAAGTTTAAGAGCAAGCTTTGTAGCTCTCAGTGAATTGCAGCCGTGTGCGATATTTGCGAAAGGTCCGCCGTGTATAAATGCAGGAGTATTCTCCAGTGTCTGAACAAGGTTTGGCTTGAGAGCGTCTTTAAGGAGTGCTGTCATTGCACCTGTGCAGCCGAGATCCTTTGCATAGATAGGCTCGCCGCTGAGATTATATGCAACAAGGATATTTCCCAGGCGCTCTTTAAGGTCTGCTATATCGGAAGCAAGGCAAAGTATAGCCATTACCTCGGAAGCGACAGTAATATTGAAGCCGTCCTCACGAGGGATACCGTTTGCCTTTCCGCCAAGTCCGATGAGGATATTTCTGAGGGCACGGTCGTTCATGTCCATGCAGCGCTTGAAAAGTATCCTTCTCTGGTCTATCCTGAGTTCATTTCCCTGCTGAAGATGATTGTCTATCATTGCGCAGAGGAGGTTGTTTGCAGCTGTAATAGCGTGCATATCACCTGTGAAGTGGAGATTGATGTCCTCCATAGGAACGACCTGAGCGTATCCGCCGCCTGCTGCACCGCCCTTCATACCGAAAACAGGTCCGAGAGATGGCTCACGGAGCGCAAGGACAGTTTTTTTGCCTATCCTGCGCATTGCATCTGAAAGTCCCACACTTATCGTGGTCTTTCCTTCACCTGCGGGAGTTGGATTGATTGCGGTGACGAGTATGAGTTTGCCGTTTTCATTGTCAGCAAGCTTTGTATAAAGGTCTTCCGACAATTTAGCTTTATAGTGACCATAGGGCTCTATATCAGCCTCATCTATGCCAAGATCGGTAGCGATCTCGGTAATACGCTTCATTTCGGCACTCTGGGCAATTTCGATATCTGATAACATACATTGATCCTCCGTGTCATAGTAATTGTATATTTATTATATCACGTTTTTTCCTCAATTGCAAGTTCTGGAGAAATATTATCGGTAAAGTCAAAGAGGACTGCACCTCTCGGCGCAGCCCTCTTCAATTTAAGAAAGAAAAATGTGATAACACTAAGAATACTTAGCCCTTTACACCACCAAGCGCAACGCCTTCGATGATGTACTTTGAAAGTAAGAAATATGCGATAAGTATTGGTACTACCGTCAGGAAAAGTCCTAAGTAGACACATCCGTATTCCGTCTTATATGCGTCACCGTTAAGAAGCGATACCATCATAGGCATTGTGTACTTATCCATCTTTGTGATAAGTATCTGCGGCATAAACAGCTGGTTCCAGCTGGTTACGAATGAGAAGATTGCCTGTGTAGCCATAGCGGGCTTCATCATCGGGAGAACGATCTGGTTGAAGATCCTGAATTCTCCTGCGCCGTCGATTCTTGCAGACTGAAGGATCTCCATCGGAAGTGATGGGATCATGTACTGTCTCATGAAGAATACAGTAGTTGGTGCTGCGATAGCGGGAAGTATAAGAGGAAGGTAGCTGTTTGTCCAATGTATTTTATACATGAACTGATAGAAACCGATACTTGTTACCTGAGCAGGTATCATAAGAACTGCCATGATAAGTGTGAAGAACGGCTTTCTCAGCTTCCAGTCATAAGCAACGAGTGCGAATGCTGTCATTGTTGAGAAATACACATTACAAGCAGTCGAACCTACTGATATTATCAGTGAGTTTTTAAAACCATTCAGTGGATTGAATCCTCTTCCGAAGAGGAGGCTCCAGTTTTTGGAGAATTTTTCAAAACTGCCGGGTATGAGCGACATAGCGTGCTGCTGGATATCAGCAGAGCTTCTTGTCGAGTTCACCAGCATGATAACAAATGGGAACAAGCTGAGAACAGTAAGGAGGATACAGAACGAGTATGCAAATAATTTAAATGCATAGGTTCCCGGCTTTTTATTTACAACTGCCATTGATTCAATCCTCCCTTTGCAGTCCTACGCGCTTCTTTTCTGGCCTTCTTTATCTCCTTATCAGCTTTGATCTGGTCTTTATCACGCATGATATAGAACAGAACAGCGGAGCAAAGTGCAATGATGACCCACATGATCATACTTGCGGCAGAAGCTCTGTTGTACAGATAGCTGTTGGAGAACGCCTGGTTGTAAATGAATACACTTGTTGTAAGTGTAGCTCTGTCAGGTCCGCCGTTAAGGAACAGGAACGGAATATCGAACATATTTAGTCCGCCGACAAGGCTTGTTACGAGTGTGTACAGTAAAACTGTCTGTAAGTTTGGTATAGTTATGCGGAAGAAGGT